>CAJXUO010000063.1 GCA_913061425.1 uncultured Lutibacter sp. | reverse complement strand
GTACATGCTGATGGATCAAAAGATTCTATAAAATTAAATCACACTTATAATGCTGGTCAAATAGAGTGGTATAATGAAGGCTCTGCTTTAAATTTGATTAAGAAAGAAAACGCATAGTGTTTAAATAAATATTAGTTATTTAATGAACTCTTCAATTTAATTATTGGAGAGTTTTTTTTAAGCGAATTTTTAAAGTTTTTTTGTTTTAATTGTAAGTAATTTTCAAAATTACTACTACTTTTATATAAATTAATATAATCATGAAGTTTAGTAAATCACAGCGTTCAAATTTAATATTTTTTGGAATTTTTGCTATTATTTTTTTCACTCCTATTAGAGGGTATATTCAAGAATTTACTGCAAAAGTTTTAGCAACTTCACCGGCAACAATAGATGAAGAAGATAGAGTAGTAGTAACTGATTTTAATTGGAGTTTAAAAGGAATTAACTCTTCGAATTATGCTTTTATAAATGCTAAAGACAAAGTGGTTTTTGTTAATTTTTGGGCAACATGGTGTCCTCCATGTAGAGCAGAGATGCCTGCAATTCAAAAATTATATGACTTATATAAGGATAAAGTTGAATTTATTTTTATAACAAATGAAAATCAAAGTATCGTTAATCGGTTTTTAGATAAAGAAAACTATAATTTACCTTCTTATAATCAGTTTAATAGTATGCCAAAGGAATTTAATGTGTCAAGTATTCCTGCGACTTATATATTAAATAGAAAAGGTGAAATAGTTGTCCATAAAGTTGGACCGGCAGCTTGGGATAGCGAAAAAACTAAAAAGTTATTAGATCAATTACTTTTGGAATAACCATAAAAAAAGCCTACTAATTTAGCAGGCTTTTTTGTTGTAATCTACTAATGACTATAATTTCTTTTTGCTGTCCAGCAGACACGCTTACTATATCTAAAGTTTGAGAGTAAAACGTTTTTTCTTGCTTCTGTTGGGGTGTTTATAAATGTTGTTTTCATGATAATTTAAATTTGTTTGAGATACTTAATAGACGTCTATAAATTAAAATAGTAACACAATTTATAGTCTATTAACTAAATTTTAACAAATTGAAAAACAGGAGTGTAAAGAATGTTATTCATTAATCACATCTAAAATAATTGCACAACCTTCTTTAATTTCTTCAGTAGATATGGTAAGTGGAGGGGTTATCCGAACGGCTCTTTCTTCAAATAACAACCAGAATAAAATTAATCCCTTTTCAAGACATTTTAAAATCACACTTGAAGCCAGTTCTCCGTTTTTAAATATCAAAGAGAGCATCAATCCCTTTCCTCTGATCTCTAAAATCTCATTGTGAATTAATAATTTTCTAAATAGTTTTTCTTTTTCAAGTGCTTGTTTCATTAAATCAGAAGTTACTATTTCTTTAACCGTTGCTAATCCTGCTGCGGCTATAAGTGGATGACCTCCAAAGGTCGTTATATGCCCTAATTTTGGATTGTCTTCTAAACAACTCATTATTTCATTTGAAGACATAAATGCTCCTATTGGCATACCACCTCCAAGACCTTTACCTGCTATTATGATATCTGGAATGCAATTGTAATTTTCAAAACCAAAAAAAGTTCCAGTTCTACCTATTCCAGTTTGAACTTCATCTAAAATTAATAATGCGCCAACTTCTTTACAGCGCCTTTGCACTGCACTCAAATAATTGTTTTTTGGTTCTATAAATCCGGCTCCTCCTTGTATGGTTTCAATTATAACACATGCCGTTTTATCAGTTATTAATTGTATTTCATCAATATTATTAAAATTGATAAAGCGAACACCAGGAATTAAAGGCCTAAATGCTTGATTTTGTTTTTCAACACCAGAAACACTCATTGACCCTTGTGTATTTCCATGGTAAGAGTTTTTACAAGAGATTATTTCATATTTGTTTGTAAATCTCTTCGCTAATTTTAAGGCGCCTTCAGTTGCTTCTGTACCTGAATTTGTTAGATACACTGTTTCTAGTGATTTTGGTAATTGCTGCGCTAAGAGTTTGCACAATTCTAATTGAGGTTTTTGAATGAATTCACCATACACCATTACATGAGTGTACTTTTTAAGTTGCTCTTGGATTGCCTCTGTTACTTTTGGGTGATTATGACCCAAACTATTTGCAGACACTCCTGCAATAAAGTCTAAGTGTTTTTTACCATTAGTATCATAAATATATGAACCGTCAGCATGTGAAACTTCAAAAGTTAAAGAATGAGGTGTTGTTTGTGCTTGGTATTTTAAAAAATCAGATTTCATTCACCTTTTTTAATGTCAATCGTACTTTTATTTTTAGATGATGGAGTATTCGTGTCTTCATCTTCTTTATTTTTTAATAGATCTACGCTTTTTACTGCAATACTATCTTGTTCTTTTTGTAACGCTACTGCAGCTAAATCCCTAATTGTTTTTTTCTCAGCCTCTTTTGCTTCTTGTAATCTGTTTTCTCGTTCTTTTATTCTTTCTTCAGCCATTAGTTTATCATCTCCAGGATCATGAGTATAGATATCATCCTTGTTTTCTGGCTTTTCATTTATTCTCCAAACCAAACCTTTTAGAGTTCTTTCATTAACATGTAACTCTTTTTCTGGATATGTCTTACCGTCTGGTTCTACACGAAATTCTATTGTCTGAATCTGTTTATTTTCAATAGTCATATTTAGACTACTACATCTCATCTTCATAATACCAATTAGTTCTTGCTCTTCATTTCTTACGTAATGTAAGACTTCCCCATTTCCTACTACATCAACAATCTTCATATCGTTATCTTCAAACTTTCCGAAAATATCCCTTCCTTTAGTTTGATTAAAGCCAATTGAATCTTTTTGTACCATAAATGAATTTCCCAAAACTTTTAAAGAATCTAATTGCTCTGTTTCCTTATTATGTAAAAAGTGGATTACATCACCTGTAATTTGATTCTCTTGTGACCATAAGATTGGTTTTCTAAACATTTTGGTAAAACCAGCAACTTGACTACTGTATAACGAATCACATTTACCACTCATATCTGATTTGAAAAACTTAACATGATTATAGGCTCTAATAATTCTTGCGTCAGGTTTTCCAGTAAGCAATATTGTATCTCCGTGAATATAAAGTGAATCTTTTTCTATTAATGATATTGCTACAGCTCTACCAGTTATATATACTGAATCTTTTGCTCTATAAAACTCTCCGTAATTACCTTTAAGGATGCCATTATTAACAGTATCCGTAACAACTATATTTCCTGTAGCAGAAGAGAAACTCCTATTTTCATCATAATAAATACTATCTCCTTCAATACGTCTGTCATCATATTTAATCCAAGAATTTTTTGTCAAATGTGATACTTTGTTTTTTGTATCATAAAACCCTTTCTCAGTATAAATAAAACTTTTATCTCCTGTTATAGTTGATGGTTTGTATAAATATGCTTTACCAGAATCTGTATAATAATCTAAATGATTCGTTTCTATTACTTGATCAGGGTTTGTAATAACAACTTTTGATAATGCTTGAAATTGATTAGTTTCTAAATAATAATTCCCTTGATTACTTTTTAAAACATTTACACTGTCTTTAATTTCACCTTTAGTTTTATAATATAAAAATTGTTTTTCTCTATCAAAATGTAGAGTCTGAGTAGTTAAAGTCATTGTTGGATCTTTAAGAACTACATCTCCCCAAGATTTTGCCAACTTTGTATTTCCGTCATAATCGGAAAATTTACTTGTTTGAATGATGGTGTCTCCTTGATTCATCACGACATTTCCACGTGCTTTTAAATAATTATCTTTTGAATAAATCTCAGCTCTTTTACAGCGAATAGTTGCTCCATCAACTTCTACAAACACATTGCCAACTGAAATAGTTACATCAGGATTTTCTTTATCTTGATATGTAATATCAGCATTTAAAATCTTCATTTTTCTTCCTTGTTGCGAGTAAGCTGTCGCAGAAAAACAAATAAATAAGAGTAAAAGTATTTTTTTCATATTATCAATTACAAAACTAACTATTTAATGTCTATTCTGGTATTTTATTGTATGCTACTTTATAACAAATCAATAAAGATGCCGAAAATTAAAAAGACTCCTAATTAATTATTAGAAGTCTTTAAATATATTTAATAGTATTCACAAATTAATTTACCTTAAAATAGTCTGTTTTCTATCAGGTCCAACTGATACAATCTTAATAGGCACTTCAACTTCTTTTTCAATAAAAGAGATGTAATCCATTAAGTTTTTAGGTAGTTGTTCTTTCTCTGTCATCTGTGTTAAATCTGCTTGCCAACCTTTAAATTCAGAATAAACAGGTCTAACGTTTTCAGGCTCTACATTAAAAGGGAAATGAGAAATCTCTTCTCCTTTATACATATATGATGTACATATTTTTAAAGTATCAAAACCTGAAAGAACATCACTTTTCATCATCATTAATTGTGTAACTCCATTGACTTGTACGGCATATTTTAAGGCTACTAAATCTAACCATCCACAACGTCTAGGACGTCCTGTAGTTGCTCCAAACTCTTGACCTACTTTCGCCATTTCCACTCCATCTTCATCAAACAATTCGGTAGGGAAGGGTCCAGAACCAACTCTTGTAGTATATGCCTTGAAAATTCCGAAAACATCACCAATTTTATTTGGCGCTATTCCTAATCCAGTACAAGCACCAGCAGCAGTTGTATTTGAAGATGTTACAAATGGATATGTTCCAAAATCAACATCTAATAATGAACCTTGTGCACCTTCTGCTAAAATTGATTTACCATTTTTTAAAGCAGAATTTAAATATTCCTCACTATCAATAAATGTTAATTCTTTTAGCCTTTTTACACCTTCATCAAACTCCTCTTGAAGTTCTTTTAAATCATATTCTAATTTCACACCGTAGAAATCAATCATTCGAATGTGCTTCTCCGTTAAGGCATCATATCTTTCTTGCCAATCAGCCATTTCTAAATCACCAACTCGTAAACCATTTCTACCAGTTTTATCCATATATGTTGGGCCGATACCTTTTAAAGTAGAACCGATTTTTGCTTTTCCTTTTGCAGTTTCTGATGCTGCATCTAACAAGCGATGGGTTGGTAAAATTAAATGAGCCTTTCTTGAAATAAGCAACTTAGTAGCAAAATCTATTTCAAATTTCGATAAGTTATCCAATTCTCTTTTAAAAATTACTGGATCAATCACAACTCCATTTCCAACAACATTTACTGCAGTTTTATGAAATATTCCAGATGGAATAGTATGTAAAACATGTTTGTATCCATCAAAAATTAAAGTGTGTCCTGCATTTGGACCTCCTTGAAAACGAGCAATGATATCATAATCTCTTGTTAATACATCAACGATTTTCCCTTTTCCCTCATCGCCCCATTGCAACCCTAATAGTAAGTTTATTGCCATTATTTTTTTGTAAAATTGTTAGTTTTCATTATCTTTTTTAGTACCATAGAAGTATAGAGAATGTGAATGAATATTAATATTAAATGTATCTTCAATTGTTTTTTTAATACTTTGAATTCGTGGGTCACAAAACTCCATCACTTCTGCTGTATCTGTAAGGATAACATGGTCGTGCTGTTTATTAAAAAAAGATTTTTCATAGTGCGCTTGATTTTGACCAAATTGATGTCTTCTAACCAAACCGCATTCTAATAAGATTTCTATCGTATTGTAAAGTGTTGCTCTAGACACACGATACTTTTTGTTTTTCATGTTTATGTATAGTGATTCAATATCAAAGTGATCATTTAAATCATATACTTCTTGAAGAATAGCAAAGCGTTCAGGAGTCTTTCGATGACTCTTTGACTCTAAATATTTTACAAATACATCACGAACAATTTCTTGATTGTTTTTGTTATTATCCATATAAAATTACTAAACTATTAGCAACAAATTTAATTTAATTTTGTCATATAAGATTTAAAAAAAGTAGAACTTATTAACGTTTAATTGTGGATAACGTTTTTAGGTTTTAAATTAGGTGTTATTGCTTGTAAATTCGTTCAACTTTTTCAACGCCATCAATTTTATTTATGTTATTTAACAGTTTAATTAACTGTGCGTTATTCTTAACACTAATGGTGAGCTTCCCATTAAAAACTCCCTGATTTCCACTCATATTTAAGTTGTGAATATCAACATGCATATTATTAGAAATGACTTTTGTTAATTGATTTACCAATCCGAATTTATCTGTACCGCTTACCAATAAGAAGACTCTAAAATCTTGTTGTGTAGAGTCAATCCATTTTGTAGACATAATCCTATAAGCATACTTCGCTTGAAGGCCAATAGCATTTGGACAATCTTTTTTGTGAACCTTAAGACCTTCATTTATGGTTAAAAACCCAAATACTTTATCTCCAGGAATAGGATTACAACATTTTGCGAATTTATATTCTAATTGCTCTTCTTCTTGACCGAAAACGAGCATGTCGAACTTATCTGTAATTTCTTCAGTAGTATTGTTTACAGGTACACTTGTTGTTCTCTTAATTCTGTTTTTAAAGAAATTAAAGAATGCATTACTTTTTTGAGCAGCAAAATCTTTTAATTGTTTGTTTTCAACAGCACCATTACCAATTCTATAAAACAAATCAAAACTTGTTTTTAACTTAAGAAAACTCGCTAATTCATGTACAGTTCTTTCATCAAAAGTTAATTTTAAAGAGCGTAATTTTCGCGCTAAGACCTCTTTTCCTTCGTTTGCTATTTCTTTTTGCTCATCTTTTAGGGCTGCCTTTATACGACTTCTGGCTCTTGCGGTAACTACAAAGTCTAACCATCTAATGTTTGGCTTTTGTTGGTTTGCAGTAACAATCTCAACTTGATCTCCACTTTTTAGAATATAACTTATAGGTTTTAATTTTCCATTTACTTTTGCTCCTCTACATTTCATACCAACTTCTGTATGAATAGAAAATGCAAAATCTAAAGCAGATGAATCTTTTGGAATAGCCTTTATATCGCCTTTGGGAGTAAATACGAAAATTTCTTTGGTATATAAATTAAGTTTGAAATTTTCAACAAAATCAACAGCATTTACATCCGGATTTTCTAACGAATCTTTTAAACGATTCAACCAATTGTCCAAACCACTATCTTTCTCATCAACGTTTTTGTATTTATAATGAGCAGCATACCCTTTTTCAGCAATTTCATCCATTCTGTCTGAACGAATTTGAACTTCAACCCAATGAGCATTTGGTCCCATAACTGTAATATGCAATGACTCGTAACCTGTTGATTTAGGTTGTGTTATCCAATCACGAAGACGTGTAGGATTTGGCTGAAAGTGATCTGTAACAATAGAATAAATTTTCCAAGCATCAAATTTTTCTTGATTTTCTCCTGATTTATATACTATACGAATAGCGAACTTATCATAAATCTCATCATACGTTACATTCTGTACGCGCATTTTCCTTCGAATAGAATAAATGGATTTACTACGTCCTTTAATAGTGTAGTCAAAACCTTCTTTGCTCAAGGAGTTTTTGATAACTCCAGTAAATGTCTTTATATATTTATCTTGATCTT
>CAJXUO010000062.1 GCA_913061425.1 uncultured Lutibacter sp. | reverse complement strand
CCATGTATTCTGCTGGATAGTGTGCTTTTAAATAAGCAGTTTGATAGGCTATATATGCATAACATGTCGAGTGAGATTTGTTAAAGGCATATGCAGCAAATGCTTCCCAATCTTTCCATATTTTTTCTAATATTTCTTCAGGATGACCATTGGTTTTTCCACCATCCATGAATTTTGGCTTCAACTCTTCAAGAAGAGCGAAAATCTTTTTACCCATTGCTTTACGCAACATATCGGCTTCACCTTTTGTAAAGTTTGCTAGTTTTTGAGACAATAGCATCACTTGCTCTTGATATACCGTTACACCATAGGTTTCTTTCAAATATTCTTCCATTTCTGGTAAGTCATATTCAATAGCTTCTCTACCGTGTTTTCGCATAATAAATAGCGGAATATATTCCATTGGTCCTGGACGATACAAGGCATTCATTGCAATTAAATCTGCAAAAGTAGTAGGCTGTAAATCTTTCATGTGCTTCTGCATTCCTGCAGACTCATATTGAAAAATCCCTATAGTTTCTCCTTTTTGGAATAATTCATAGGTCTTTTCATCTTCCAAAGAAAAATCATCTGGAACTAAAGTAACTCCATGTAATGCTTTGACAATTTTAACGGTATCTTTTATTAATGATAACGTTTTTAAACCTAAAAAATCCATTTTTAATAAACCAGCACTTTCAACAACATTATTGTCAAACTGAGTTACAAACATCTCAGAATCTTTTGCGGTTGCAACTGGAATTAAATTGGTGATATCTTCTGGAGTAATAATGACTCCACAGGCGTGTGTACCTGTATTTCTAACGGATCCTTCTAGAGCAATTGCTTGTTTTATAGTCTTTGCTGCAAGATCTGTTCCTTCGGCAATAGATTGTAATTCTCCAACATTTATTTTATCTTCAGAACGTAATTCAGCAATTTTAGACTTGCTTTTTTTGTCGTCTCCAAAAATGTAATTCAGCTTCGTATTCGGAATTAATTTCGCAATTCTATCTGCATCAGAAAGTGGTAAATCTAAAACACGAGCTGTATCTCTAATAGAAGATTTAGCAGCCATTGTTCCGTACGTTATAATTTGAGCAACATTGTTTGACCCATATTTATTGATCACAAAATCAATAACTTTCTGTCTTCCTTCGTCATCAAAATCAATATCAATATCGGGAAGTGAAACACGATCAGGATTTAAGAAACGCTCAAAAAGTAAGTCGTATTTAATGGGATCAATATTGGTTATCCATAAACAGTATGCTACTACAGAACCTGCAGCAGATCCTCGACCAGGACCAACAGAAACATCCATTCTTCTTGCTTCTGCAATTAAATCCCAAACAATTAAAAAATATCCTGGATATCCAGTTTTTTCAATAATAGACAATTCAAAATCTAATCGTTCAATCGTATTTTGGTCTAGCTCTCCATATCTTTTTTTGGCACCTTCAAATGTTAAGTGTTTTAAATAGGCGTTTTCACCTCTTACTCCACCATCAATAGCATCTTCTGAATGAATAAACTCTGAAGGAATATCAAACTTTGGAAGTAAAACTTCTCGTGCTAGAGGATACGTTTCAATTTTATCAACAACCTCTTGAATGTTTAGAATTGCTTCAGGTAAACTCTGAAATAACTCTTTCATTTCATCAGAACTCTTGAAATAATATTCGTCATTCGGCAATCCATATCTAAAGCCTCTTCCACGTCCTTTTGGAGTGTCAAATTTCTCACCGTCTTTTACACATAGTAATATATCATGAGGTATTGCGTCTGCCTTGTCTATATAAAAAGTGTCGTTCGTTGCGACTAATTTAACAGCATGTTTTTTTGAAAACTGAACCAACGTCTCGTTGATATGCCTTTCATTATCTTGTCCGTGATTTGTTATTTCTAAGTAAAAATCATCACCAAAAGTATTTTTCCACCATACTAAAGCTTCTTCTGCCTGTGATTCTCCAATATTTAAAATTTTGCTTGAAATTTCACCATAAATATTCCCACTCAATACAATGATATCTTCTTTGTATTGCTCTATAATGTTTTTATCAATTCGAGGAACATAGTAGAAACCTTTGGTGTGCGAAATAGATGACATTTTCGCCAAATTATGATACCCTTTTTTATTTTTGGCAAGCAATACAATTTGATATCCATTATCCTTATGACTTCTGTCTAAATGATTTTCACAAACATTAAACTGACTTCCAATAATCGGAGTAATCGTTTGTTTTGGCTCTTGGCCTTCTTCAAGACTTTCATTATGTTTTTCAACAGATTTATTATGGGCTAATATTTCTTTTACAAAATAAAATACTCCCATCATATTTCCAGTATCAGTAAGAGCAACTGCTGGCATTTTATGTTCTATGGTTGCGTTTACAAGATCAGATATACTTGCAGTAGATTGGAGAATTGAGAATTGTGAGTGATTGTGTAAATGAGTAAATGCAACATCATTTAATTGCTTTTTATCTTCGGATGCTATTTTAGAAGGAATCTCAGTTTTAACTTCTGATGTTGCTTTTAGTTTTTTACTTTCCTTTTTTAAATTGATGTGCTTTAATCCAATTAAGCTAATCTCCTTCGGATTTATTTTATTGAATTTCTCAAAAAAGTCAGGAGTAACATCTAATTCTTCTGAAGTAAAAAGGCGTTTTCTAATTAATTCTAAAAAACAACGAGTAGTTGCTTCAACATCGGCAGTTGCATTATGTGCATCACCAAATCCTATTCCAAATAAATGTTTGTGAAGTTCTGTTAGCGTAGGTAATTTAAATCGTCCTCCTCGTCCTCCTGTGAGTTGACAAAGTTGTGCCGTTTTTTCGGTACACGTATCTAAGGTTGGTAGTGAATTTAGTTGTGATTCAACTCCCATTCTGTGAAACTCACAACCCATAATATTTAAATCAAAACCTACGTTTTGACCAACTACAAATTTTGTTTTTGATAATACGATATTAAATTTCTCTAAAACTTCATTGAGTTCAAAGCCCTTTTTATCTGCTAGTTGTGTAGATATTCCGTGAATTTGTTCAGCATCATATGGAATATTAAAACCGTCAGGTTTTATTAAATAATCTTGACTTTCAACGATTTGTCCAAATTCATCATGCAATTGCCAAGCAATTTGTATACACCTTGGCCAATTGTCAGTATCGGTTATTGGTGCTTTCCATTTCTTGGGTAATCCAGTCGTTTCTGTGTCAAAAATTAAGTACATATTCTATAAAAATTCAAGTGTTAAAATTACCTATTTTTATCACTTTCTAGTCTTGAAAAAAGGGATTAGTTATTAACAAATTTAACCCTTCATTATCAGCTGATTATAAAACATTTGAGTTTAGATAGACTTTTTAAAATTCTATCTAAAAAGCAGTATTTATATCAGATAATATTTTGTACATTTGCAGCCTTAATAAATAATCAAGGTCGAGAACCTTAAAATTTTAAATTTATGTCAGTAAAAATTAGATTACAAAGACACGGTAAAAAAGGAAAACCATTTTATTGGATCGTTGCAGCAGATGCACGTTCTAAAAGAGATGGTAAATTTTTAGAAAAATTAGGAACTTATAATCCTAATACAAACCCTGCAATCATAGACTTAGATGTTGATGGTTCAGTTAAATGGTTACAAAATGGAGCACAACCTACAGATACAGCAAGAGCGTTGTTATCTTACAAAGGTGCATTATTGAAGTATCATTTAGCAGGAGGAGTTCGTAAAGGAGCATTTTCTGAAGAAGAAGCTGAAAAGAAATTTCAAGCATGGTTAGATGAGAAAGGTGGATTGGTAACTGCTAAAGTTGACGGTCTTGCAAAATCTAAAGCGGATGCGAAAGCAAAAGCATTTGAAGCTGAAAAAGAAGTTAATGAAAAGCGTAAAGCTGCTGTTGTAGAAGTTGAAGAGGCTTTGAAGGCTGAGGCTGCTGCTGCAGAAGCAGAAGCAAATGCTGTAGTTGAAGAAGTTGCTGAAGAGGTTGTTGCTGAAGAAGCGGCTACTGAAGAAGCATCTGAAGAGGCTGCAGAGTAGTTTTTAAAACGTTCGATTATGCAAAAAGAAGATTGTTTTTATCTTGGTAAAATCGTTCGTAAACATAGTTTTAAAGGTGAAGTTGTTATCAAATTGGATACAGACGAGCCTGGATTATACGAAAATATGGAATCAGTATTTGTACTTCACGGTATAAATCTGATTCCTTTTTTTATTGAAAAAAGTTTACTTCAAAAAGGAAATCAACTTAGAATAAAATTTGAAGGAGTAGATTCTGAAAAAGATGCTGATGCGATCTTAAAATCTGGAGTTTATTTACCTCTTACTTTACTTCCTGATTTGACTGGAGATCAGTTTTATTATCACGAAATAATTGATTTTAAAATGATTGATGTCAATTATGGTGATGTTGGGTTTATCACAGGGATTAATGAATCTACAGCGCAGCCATTATTTGAAGTTAATAAAAATGGAGTTGAGCTATTTATTCCAATGATTAATGACTTTATAAAAAAAATAGACAGAAAAAATAAGTCTGTTTTGGTCGAGACACCTGAAGGTTTGATTGATTTATATTTGTAATAATGCAACCTTTTCACTTTAAAGAATTTAGTATAGCGCATGATAAATGTGCAATGAAAATTGGTACAGATGCTGTTTTATTAGGTGCTTGGACTGAATGTGAAAGCGCAAATTCAATTTTAGACATTGGTACAGGAACAGGTATTATTGCCTTGCAAATGGCCCAACGTAGTTACGCAGAATTAATTGATGCTCTTGAGATAGATGCTGATGCGTATGAACAAGCAGTCGATAATTTTGAACACTCAATTTGGGGAGATAGACTGTTTTGTTATCATGCCTCTTTGCAAGAATTTGTTAAAGAAATAGACGAAACCTACGATTTAGTTATTTCTAATCCACCATTTTATACATCTACATTTAAGACGGATCAAATAGAAGAGAAGAGGTCTGTAGCAAGACATTCAGAATTTTTAACGTATAAAGAATTGTTGGTTTCTACGGTTCGTTTGCTTTCAGAAACTGGGAGTTGTGCGTTTGTAATTCCGTATGAAGAAGAAACTGCTTTTATTGAGTTGGCTAAAGAAAATAAATTACATGTCAATAGAATAACAAGAGTTAAAGGAACTCCAGAAAAACAAGTCAAACGTAGTCTATTGCAATTTTCGTTTGCCAAAAAAGAGGCAACAATAAATGAGTTGATTATTGAAACTCAACGTCATGTATATACACCAGAATATATTGAGTTAGTAAAAGATTTTTATTTAAAAATGTAAGGGTGTTTTAACCACCCACATTTTCAGAATTATAGCCTTCATACGTCACATCATTTTCTTTAAAAACAACTCCATACTCTTCCAATTCTTTTAAAATAGGAGTATAGATTTTCTTATCAATTGGCATTAAAACTCCAGTGTTTTTTATCTCACCATTCAATATTTTTAAAGCAGCAATAGCAACTGGTAATCCAACGGTTTTAGCCATTGCAGTATACGTTTGGTCATCACCAAGAACAACCATTTGTGATTCGACTTGATGTTGTTTTCCGTTTAGTTCATAGCCAAATTTATGATGCATTACAATCATGTCTTTGTCGTGCTCTTCCAGAGTCCAACTGTCCATTAATATTTTTTGAAGTATTTGTGCAGGAGTAGCATTTTTTAAGCCAACTTTTTTTCTAGAATTGAATAAATCAAGTTCCATTAATTTATCCCAAATCACATCGTCTTGATCAATTTTTAAATAGTGACGTAATTTTAATTCTACAGAATCACTTGGATTATATGCCAAGAAAGAGTTTGTGAATTCACGATAACTCATATTCTCCGTATTTTCCATTTGGTAGTTATCTTCAGTCATTCCTAATTGAACAAAGATATTCCATGCTCTTGAAAACCCAACTCTTCTGATAGTCCCTCTATATAAAGTTGGAATATTATCAAGGCCATAGACACTTCGATATTTTAAAGAATCTCTATTTGCATATCCTTCAAATTTACCATAACCATCAATATTTAAAAACTCAGTTCTTCTAAATAGTTTTTGATAAGGAATGTATTTATAACTTCCTTCTTGAATAAATTGTGCGGCACCGCCTTGACCAGCAAGAACTACATTTCTTGGGTTCCAAGTGAATTTGTAGTTCCATAAATTAGTATCACTTTCAGGGGCAACTAGCCCTCCTGTAAACGATTCAAACAATAACATTTTACCACCTTCATTATGAATTCGATCAATAACTTGCATTGCGCTCATATGGTCAATTCCTGGATCTACACCTATTTCATTCATAAATGTTAAGCCTTTTGCCTTTACATCAGCATCTAAAGCCTTCATTTCTTCAGAGATATAAGAAGCCGTAACCATATTTTTACCAAACTCAATACAGTCTTTTGCAACTTCTATATGGAACCTTGCAGGAAGCATAGAGATTACAATATCTGCATTTTGAACAGCATTTTTTCTATCCGTTTCATTAAAAACATCTAAAGTTATTGCGCTCGCATTTGGATGATTGTTGATTTTTGATTCTGCAAATTCTTTATTAACATCTCCAACTGTAATTTGTAAATTTTCAGAAGTAGATTTATCTAATAAATATTTAATTAATGATGAAGAAGATCTTCCAGCACCAATCAAGAGTATATTTCTCATTTTTTTATTTTATTTAAAATAACGTTGGCTTTGATTACATCAAATGAATGTATTTGTAGTCTATATTCTTGTGTAAAACCAATTGTAAACATGTTTTCATCTGCAATAAAACTTTGTATACCTTCACTTTCTAGTTTTCCTTTTGCTATTTGTAATTCGAATAAAACACTAGAAGTAAATACGGTAACAAGTTTATTTGTTGCATTTTCCATTGTCGAAATTTAAGTCATATTTTTGCATTAAACAAAAATTTATATAATGAAGAATAGAAATTTAATACTTACGTCAATATTAGGTGCTTTAACAGTAATTTTAGGTGCTTTTGGTTCTCATGTGTTGAAAGAAAAGTTAGGTGTTGATGGTTTGGAGACTTTTGAAACTGCTGTAAAATATCAAATGTATCATGTCATAGGTTTATTGGTTGTCAATTCAATGATTCCGTTGTCAATAAAGTCAAAAAATAATATTAGTTTATTCTTCTTTCTAGGAATCTTGTTTTTTTCAGGGTCTTTATATTTAATTACTATTTTTGGAGTAAATCCAAAAAACATATGGTTTATAACTCCATTAGGCGGATTGTTATTTATTCTGGGTTGGCTCAGATTAGTATATTATTTATTTAAAGAGAAAGAATATAAGTTTTCATAAAAAATCACGAATTCGATTATTGACTTTAAAAATAAAGTTTAAATTTGTCGCGCTAATAACATCAAACTAAAAAAAACTATGATGAGCCAGAATACAAGTACGAAATCGATTTCGTTAAATAATTATGGTATTAAAAATGCAGTAGTACACTACAATCTATCTCCAGAAAAATTACACCAAATATGTATCGATAAGAATATAGGCGAAGAATCAGATTCTGGTGCTCTTGCTATCAATACAGGTGAGTTTACAGGTCGTTCTCCTAAGGATAG
>CAJXUO010000061.1 GCA_913061425.1 uncultured Lutibacter sp. | reverse complement strand
ACACCTCTCTATTCGTCGGCAGCGTCAGATGTGTATAAGAGACAGCAATTATATCACCAATAAGAGTTTTAAGTGTTTGAATTTCTTTATCTAAACTAGTTTCAAGAAGTTGCTTATCCTCTCCTTTAGCACTTAGCCTTAAACTAAGTTTTCCATAAGAGGGTAAATATGCCAATTTGATAAATGAAGGGAGATTCTCTTCTAAATCTTCAATTCTTGCCGCAACCATACTCTCTCCCATTCCATAAGTCAATATTGTTCTATGGATTATAAAGGGTAACTCAAAATTTTCTTGAATACGAGGTAAAACTTCCGTTAGCATTAAACCTTTCATTTCATTTGGAACTCCTGGAAGTGAAACAATCACTTTTCCGTTCTTACTAAACCACATTCCTGGCGCTGTTCCTAATCCGTTCTTTAAAACAGTACATTTAACTGGCACCAACCCTTGTAACCTATTTACTTCCGTAAAAGGGTAGTTCATTTTAGCAAACATTATTTTAATAAACTCAACAACCTCTTCATTAATTTCTAACTCAGAATCAAAATATTCTGCCAATGTATATTTTGTAATATCATCTTTTGTAGGCCCTAATCCGCCAGTAATAATTATGATATCTGCTCTCGTTTCAGCTTCTTTTAGAGCGTTTAAAATGTGCTGCTTATCATCTTGAATAGACGTAATTTGAAATACAGAAACTCCAATCTTATTTAATTCTTCTGCTATCCATTTAGAATTTGTATCTGTAATTTGACCAATTAAAATCTCGTCGCCAATTGTAATGATTTCTGCGTTCATAAAACAAAAGTAGTTATTGAACTATTAAGGAACAATCAATAACTCATAATAATTAACTTGTTTATAAAATCCCCTTTGTTATATTTACAGAAATATTAATCTTATGAAAAAAATATATTTTATCACACTCCTTTGCTTTACACAACTCAATTTTGCACAAAACAAAGACAATAGAGGTTATAAGGTTAACGTTGGAGAACAAGCGCCAGAACTTTCTTTTTCTTTATTAGACGGTACCCAAATAACTAATGAGAGTTTAAAAGGCAAAGTTGTTGTCTTACAATTTACGGCTTCTTGGTGTAGCGTATGTAGAAAAGAAATGCCACATCTTGAAACTGAAGTTTGGCAACGATTTAAAGATAAAGATTTTATTTTGATTGGAATAGATCTAAAAGAAAAGCCAAAAAAAGTAGCGCGATTTATTAAACAAATGAATGTGACTTATCCATTTACTATTGATACAGACGGTTCTATATTCGAATCATTTACCAATCCTAAAGCAGGAGTTACTCGTAATATTGTATTAGATAGAAATGGTAAAATCATTTTTCTTTCAAGACTTTATGAACCAAAAGAGTTCAAAGAAATGATACAAGTTATAAATGATGAAGTATATCCTAAGTAATTTAGCACTTAGTTAATTTACAACTATACATTTAAAGAAATAATAGTAGTATTTGTTATGTGTAGTTAAAAGCAAATAGTTTCATTACTTTTGTCACCTACTAAACATTGAACTATCCTATGGAACAAATCTCCAACCTATTATATGACTATTTAGTATCTATTGGACTTACAGGTCAAACTGCAATATATACGAATCTATTGGCGCTTTTAATTATCACCTTAGGTTTTCTTTTTAGTATTGATTTTATTGTTCGAAAAATAATAATCAAAGCGTTTAACGTACTTTCCTTAAAGTCAAAAACCAAATTTGACGATTTATTAGTTGCTAATAAAACGCCTAGAAATATTGCTCATATTATTCCTTTAATAATTGCATTAGAACTGACTCCGTTTATTTTTAAAGATTTTAGTACAATTGAAAATCTCGTTGAAAAAGGGCTTCAAATATTTGGAATCATCCTTGTATTATGGATCGTTCGAAGCGTACTAAATACTTTAAAAGACTACTTTAAAACACTTCCTCAACTTAGAGACAAACCTATTGATAGTTATATTCAAGTCTTTATGATATTTGCATGGTTTACTGGTTTTGTATTTGCATTTGCAATTCTTACTGGAATTTCTATCTGGAGTTTCTTCACTGCTTTAGGTGCAATATCTGCAGTACTAATTTTAGTATTTAAAGATACTATTCTTGGATTTGTTGCAAGTATTCAAGTGTCAATCAACGATATGGTACGAATTGGTGATTGGATTACTTTTGAAAAATATGGTGCAGATGGTGATGTAATAGAGATAAATTTATCAACCGTAAAAGTTCAAAATTTTGATAAAACTATTACAACTATTCCAACGTACGCTTTAATATCTGATTCATTTAAAAACTGGAGAGGAATGACTAATTCTGATGGAAGACGTATTAAAAGAGCAGTTCTCATAAAACAAGAAAGTATCAAGTTTTTATCTCAAAATGATATTGAGAAACTATTGAAAATTGATTTAATAGCCAATTACATTAAGAATATACAAGACGATATTACAACTCACAATCAAGAATACAACATCAATAAAGAGCTATCTCTAAACGGTAGAAACCTTACAAACGTTGGTGTATTCAGAAAATATATAGAAGAGTATACAAAAAATCATTCTGCAATTAATAAAGATATGATGATTATGGCTCGCCAACTCGCACCTACTTCACAAGGTTTACCTATAGAAATTTATGCTTTTAGTAAAGATAAGCGTTGGGAAAACTACGAATACATTATGGCTGATATTTTTGATCATCTTTTAGCAGCTGTAACTTTCTTTGATTTAGAACTTTTTGAACTGCCAAGTAGTTCAAATTTTAAAGCATAACCATTATTTAATTTTTAAATCAAATACTTTTTCGCCTTCAAGTATTCCAACTAAATTATCATTTGGTTCAACTTTACCGACTCCTTCTGGAGTTCCTGTAAAAATAATATCTCCTTTTTTTAAGGTGAAGTATTGAGAAACATACGCAATCAACTCATCAATTTTCCAAAGCATTGATTTGGTATTTCCGTCTTGCACAACACTATCATTCTTGATTAACTGAAAATTCAAATTCTCTAAATCAAATTTAGCTTTAGCATGAAACTCTCCAATAACTGCACTACCATCAAAAGCCTTTGCCTTTTCCCAAGGCAAGCCTTTTTCTTTTAATTTCGATTGCATTTCACGATCCGTAAAATCTATTCCAAGACCAACTTCATCATAATATTTGTGTGCGAATTTTGCATCAATATACTTCCCAACCTTATTGATTTTCACCAAAACCTCTACTTCATGATGAATAGAGTTTGCAAAAGGAGGAATAAAAAATGGCATTTTTTTAGGCAAAATTGCTGAATCTGGCTTTAAAAAAACAACAGGTGTTTCTGGTCTTTCGTTCTCCAATTCTTCAATATGCTTTGCATAATTTCTACCAATACAGATTATTTTCATACACTTTTAAAATATTAATTATTCTTGAATTTTAGTAAAAAAAGCATCTTGAAACACTCCAAATAAAACGATCAAAACCAACAATACAGCCAATACAATCACGAGATACTTCCCAACTTTTGGATAGCCTAATTTCTTTGGAATCCAATAGATAAAAAATAGGATTCCAACCATAAATAAAACAAATACAAATAGCATTCCTATCATATTATGGTATCCATTTTTTAGGGAAGTTAGGTTTGCGTTTCTCTAAAAATGCATCACGACCTTCTTTTGCTTCATCTGTCATATAAGCTAATCGCGTTGCTTCACCAGCAAATACTTGCTGACCAACCATACCATCATCTGTTAAGTTCATTGCAAATTTCAACATTCTAATAGATGTTGGAGATTTTTCTAAAATTTCTTGCGCCCATTCAAAAGCGGTATCTTCTAATTCGTCATGTGGAATAACTGCATTTACCATTCCCATATCATATGCTTCTTGAGCAGAATAATCTCTACCTAAAAAGAAAATTTCTCGAGCTCTTTTCTGACCTACCATTTTTGCTAAATATGCAGAACCATAACCTCCATCAAAACTTGTTACATCAGCATCCGTTTGTTTAAAAATCGCATGCTCTTTAGAAGCCAATGTTAAATCACACACTACATGTAAACTATGCCCTCCACCAACTGCCCAACCTGGAACAACGCAAATAACTGCTTTTGGCATAAAACGAATCAATCGCTGAACTTCTAAAATATTTAAACGATGATAACCATCTTCACCAACATACCCTTGATGACCTCTTGCTTTTTGATCGCCTCCTGAGCAAAAAGAATACACACCATCTTTTGTGCTTGGCCCTTCTGCAGATAATAAAACGACACCAATTGAGGTGTCTTCACCTGCATCATAAAAAGCCTCATACAATTCTTTAGTCGTTTTAGGCCTAAAAGCGTTTCTTACATTTGGTCTGTTAAATGCAATTCTAGCGACACCATTACATTTTTTATATGTAATGTCTTCAAACTCTTTAACGGTTTTCCAGTTAATTTCTCCCATCTGTTTTAAAAAAATTTATGTGTAAAAATAAAGATTTATGACTTTATAATATAGTAAAAATTTGATTTATCAAAAAAATAGTAATTTTGAATAACAGCCTACTACAAAGCATCAACTTTGTCAAACACGTTTAAATAGGCATTTTTGGCGGATTTGGTTATGGTAGCAATTCAATTTTGGATTAGGTTTTCAATTCTAATATCATATTTTAAAAAATTATTCGTTCTACTTATATAATTCTTGAAATTAATAGTATTTTCGAAGCATAAACCCCAATAAAATGAAAAAATTAGCACTTCTTTTTTGTGTATTATTCACAGTATCATCTATTGCACAAACCTATACACACTCAATAAATTCAATAGAACTTGGTCAAGATAGAACTATAAAAATCTACTTACCAAAATCTTACGATCAAGATTCAATACGTCAATACCCTTTGACTATCGTTTTTGATGCCGATTATTTGTTTGATCTATATGTTGGTAATTCAGTGCTATTCGCTCAAAAGCAAAAAGCACCAGAGCAAATAATAGTTGGTATTTCTCAGCCTGGAGATATGCGTTATGAAGATTGTAGTTATGATAAAGGTTCAAGTAGACCTACAAAAAGAGCAACTGAATTTTTCGATTTTGTAAAATATGAATTGTTAGATTATATGGAAGTTAACTACCGTATTTCACCCTTCAAAACAATTGTTGGAAATACCATTACCGCAAACTTTACGAATTACTTTTTTTTAGACAAAGATCATTTATTTAGTGCTTATATAAATGTAAACCCATATTACGCTCCAGAAATGCCTGCAGCAGTTAGTGGAATTGCACAAACCATCAAGAATAATTCCTTCTATTATTATATGAATACCGGCGATTATCTATCGCAAAGAAGAAGAGATGGAATTGCAAGAATGGATGCTGCTTTATCACCAATAGAATTAGAGAAGTTTAATTTTAAATTCGATAATTTATCTGGCGCAACATCAGTTTCATCTATAGGACAAGCAATACCAAGCGCTATTGCGTTTATATTCGAAATATATTCATCTATCTCTAAAAAAGAATTTAACACCAAAGTCAAAGACCTTTCACCTCCTGATGCAATTGCGTATCTAGAAAATAAATATGTAGAAATTGAATATCAATTTGGGTCAAATTTAAAAATAAGAGAACGAGATATTTATGCAATCGAGTCTATTGTGATAGACAAAGAAAACGGAGAATACCTGAGAGATTTAGGCGAAATGATTTACAAACTCTATCCAGAATCACCATTAGGAGATTATTATGTAGGATTAGGTTTTGAAATGAATGGAAAATTTAAACGTGCATTAGAAGCCTATAAAGAAGGCTATATGAAAATTACGGGAGATCCTGAAAAAGCAGATGTTTTTTATAAAAATGTTGAGCGAGTAGCGTCTAAAGTAAAAGGTTAACTGATAAACTCTACCAATCTAATTCCGTCTGACTCTATTGTTATTAATTTTAATCTATACAAACCACCAATAGTACTTTTAAAGGCCTTTTTACTCATGTTAATCTGATGTTTTATATCATCAGGAGAACTCTTGTCATGCAATGGTAAAAACTTTTCTTCTGACTTTTTTAAGATATTTAGAATTTTAATCTCATTGGCTACCAATGTCTTTTTAAAACCTATTGGCTGTAAACTCACATCAATCCCACCATCTTCACGCATCTTTTTGATATATCCAACAACCTCATCACCTTCAGCAAGTTTTACATACAACTCATTTTTATATAGCAATCCTTCAATATCTCTATTGATTAAAACTGTAAATCCTAATCTTGATATTCTTCCAATCACTAAATCTACCTTATCTCCTACTTTCATGTGTTTGTATTTATTGTTTTTCAAAGGTCACATGCTGTTCGCTATCAATCATTCTCTTAGACGATATCGATTTTAGCATGCTCGTTTCATGTTGTTTATTTTATTGCTTTAAAGTATTCTTTTAATACCTCATCATTCTCTTGACTTGGAGTAAAAACTTCCAATAATTTTGGACGTTCTGATTCCGTATAAAAATCGGACAAAGATACATTTAATTCGTTTAGATTATTGGCAGTACTGTATTCTATTTGATACATTTCGCATAATTGCGCTGCAGTTAATCCATGAGGCGTTTCAAAATATGCTAAAGCGTTCGTTGTTTTAGGTCCAGGAATCACTTTAAAAATTCCTCCACCATTATTATTGATTAGAATAATTCTAAAATCGCTTGGTATATATTTGTTCCACAGCGCATTGCTATCATAGAAAAAACTCACATCGCCAGTTATAAAAACTGCCTGATTTTTATGTATGATGGATGCTCCAATTGCGGTACTCGTACTTCCGTCAATTCCACTTGTGCCTCGGTTACAAAAAATGGCTAACGATTCATTCATGTCAAACAATTGCGTGTAACGGATGATTGAACTATTACTCAACTGTACATGCGATTTGTTTGGAATTGATTCTAAAACCGACTCAAAAACCTTCAAATCGCTATACGGACAAGATTCTAAATAGGTTGTATGTTTTGTTGCTCTGTGTTCTTTTATTTTTAACCAACTAGATTGATACTCACTTTCAATAGATGAAGTCAAAAAGAAAAACTGACTGAAAAATAACTGTGGTGAAATTTCAAAATGTCTCTCTAAACAAAAATACGTATCAAATGCTTTTTTACTATCAACATGCCAATGATGTTTCGGCTGATGGGTACGCAAGTATTGTTTTATTTTCTTTGAAACAATCATTCCGCCAAGTGTCAATAAAATTTCTGGTTTTAAAGCCTCAAAATCAACCTCATCTAATGGAAAAATAACTTTATCTATACTATTTACAAACTGCTTGTTATATACGTTTGAAGTAGTTTCTGTAACAACAATCACAGAATCATCTTCAATCATTTTATTGAGTTGTACTTGCAATAATTCGTCTGGATAATTAGCGCCAATCAGCACCATTTTTTTAGTTGATGAATTCCAGATACTCGCATATTGCTCTAGTTCAACTAATGCTATTGGCTCTTCTCCTACTTCCAAACTGGCTAACTCCAATGTTATCAATTCATCTACAACTTCATACAATGGCTCATCAAAAGGAACATTAATATGCACAGGACCATTCTCATAGG
>CAJXUO010000060.1 GCA_913061425.1 uncultured Lutibacter sp. | reverse complement strand
AGATGTAGAGAGGTCTCGTGGGCTCGGAGATGTGTATAAGAGACAGCTAATAGATATTGCACTACTGCAAAGAAAAACTCACAATCAACATCACTTACTATTCTTTAATACTTTAACAGAATAATTTAATTATAACACATCCATAATGTTCGAAATTTCACAACTCAAGGAAAAATCCCTTGTAGAACTACAACAAATTGCTAAAGACATTGAACTCTCAAAATTTAGCCAATTAAAAAAACTAGATTTAGTTTATCAAATACTTGATCATCAAGCATCAAACCCATTAAAAAAAGAAACTACCGCTGAAAAACCTAAAAGGAGACGTATTTCTAAACCTCAAAACAATACTCTTAAAAAGAGTCCTGTAATTACAGAGGTGAAAGAAGAAATCATCAAAGAGGTGAAAGAAGAAAGAGAAGTAAAAGGGGTAAGCGAGGTGAAAGAAGTAAAGCAAAACTCTCCTCAAAAAGAATTGAGGTTTGAAGAGATAAAAAACAAACCAACTCCAAAACCTCAACAAAGAACTTCTGAACCTGTGGTTCAAAAAAGCACTGAAGAGGCAAAAGAAGAGAAAAAACAGATTGCAACTCCAGCAGTTGAAAGTTCAGAAAAGAAAACTGAACAGAAACATCCAAAGCATAAAAAGCCTCAACATAAAGATCAAAAAAATCTTAATAAAAGCGCAACAGGAAACCGTTATAGAGATCCAGATTATGAATTTGATGGTATTATAGAAAGTGAAGGAGTTTTAGAAATGATGCCTGACGGTTATGGTTTCTTACGCTCATCAGATTATAATTATTTATCATCACCTGATGATATTTATGTTTCTCAATCTCAAATAAAATTATTCGGATTAAAAACTGGTGATACTGTTTTAGGAAATGTAAGACCACCAAAAGAAGGTGAAAAATACTTTCCGCTAATTAGAGTATCAAAAATTAATGGTTTAAACCCAAATGTTGTAAGAGACAGAGTTGCTTTTGAACATTTAAAGCCATTATTCCCAGACGAAAAATTAAACTTGGAATTGAAAGGAAATAAGTCTACTAGAGTTATTGACATTTTCGCTCCAATAGGTAAAGGACAGCGTGGAATGATTGTATCACAGCCAAAAACTGGTAAAACAATCTTATTGAAAGACATTGCAAATGCAATTTCAACTAATCATCCAGAAGTTTATCAAATCATTTTATTAATAGACGAGCGTCCTGAGGAGGTAACAGATATGCAACGTAACGTAAAAGGTGAAGTTGTTGCTTCTACTTTTGATGAGCCTGCTGATAAGCATGTGAAAGTTGCAAATATTGTATTAGAAAAAGCAAAAAGACTGGTAGAGTGCGGACATGATGTCGTAATTCTTTTAGATTCTATTACACGTTTAGCTAGAGCATATAATACGGTTGCTCCTGCTTCTGGTAAAATTTTATCTGGTGGTATTGATGCAAACGCGCTTCATAAACCGAAAAGGTTTTTTGGTGCTGCAAGAAATATTGAAAATGGAGGATCACTTTCAATTATCGCTACTGCTTTAACAGATACTGGATCTAAAATGGATGAAGTAATCTTTGAAGAGTTTAAAGGTACTGGTAATATGGAATTACAATTAGATAGAAACATAGCCAACCGTAGAATTTATCCTGCAGTTGATTTAGTGAAGTCTAGTACTCGTAGAGATGATTTATTATTAGACAAAGACACACTTCAACGTATGTGGGTTTTACGTAAATATCTTGCTGATATGAATCCAATAGAAGCAATGGAGTTCTTGAGTGATAGAATGAAGAGCACATTAAATAACGATGAGTTTTTATTGTCTATGAATAGATAAAAACATTCTCATAAAATAAAAAAACCAACTATTAATAATTGGTTTTTTTATGCTTCATAATTATATCATAAACAAAAAAGGCGCTCTTACAAGAGCGCCTTTTTTGTTTATGATATACCTTTTATACTAGTAGATATTCGCTCTATTATCTTCCACATCTGCAGCTTCTTTTAAAGCATCAAATAATTGTGTAGATCTACTTTTTATTTTTGAACTCAACCTGTTTCTGAAAGAACTATAATTGTCTAATTCAGCAGGAGCTTCTTTTGAAATCACTTCGATTGCAAACACACCTTTTTGACCGTCTATTCCTTTAATTACTTTCCCTCTAGTTGCATTTGACATTGCGCCAACAACAGATGGCTCACTTCCTACTCCAGAGATTGTAGGGCTTGATAATGTAACATTAGAAACCGCCTCAACAGTTGTACTGTTTTCTTTTGCTAATTCCTCTAATGTAGTTCCTGTCATTTTATTCTTAATCAATTCAGCCTTCTTACTATTAATAAGTAATAATTTGATTTGACCAGCAATATCAGCAACTGTTGCTAAACCTTCAGCAGTTTTGGCAGATAATGTTGCTACAACATACCCATTATCTATATCAAAACGTTTCACTGAACCTATGTCAGTTGAGTTTTCAAAAGCCCAACGCACAATTTGTCTTTGATTACCAACTAATCCAGGAACATTATCATTCAACACTTTCATTTTGTTAGCCAAAGATGATTTGTACTCAAACTTTTCAACTAAATCATCAAAATTCTCACCTTTAGAAAGTTCAGATGCAAAAATTTCAGCATTTTGATAAAACTTATTTTCTGTATTTACAGAAGGAATAATTTGTCTAGATAATGTTGTTAATTGAACCGTATTTTGAAAGTTCTTTTGACCATCAATTTTAATGATATGGTATCCAAATTTAGTTTCAACTATCTGAACATCTCCTTTTCTATTTTCAAATAAATATTTTGCAAAATCTTCATCAAAATTTGGAGAGAATGCTGCATCATAACTTACCCATCCTATTTCACCACCTTTTCCTTTTGTTCCATCAGAATTAACTTTGTCTGCAATTTTAGCAAATCTTGAAGAACTATTTCTAACCAATTTAAATATACTATCTACGGTCTTCTTAGCGGCTTCTTTTGTTTTATTTGAAGTAGATCTTTCAGTACCTATATAAGGAACGATAATATGTCTTGATTGAACTGAATCAGGCATTTTTTGTAATGCAGTAACTTTCGATAACTTATAATAACCATTATCTTCATAAGGTCCAACAACATCACCAACATTAGCATTCATTATTTCTTCAGCAACTACTTTTGGTAATTTATTTTTAAAAACAAAAATATCGCTAGATCCTAAATCTGATTTAGATTGGTCTAAAAACTCAGCCATATCAGTAGCGTTTTTCATGCCTTTAGTTCCAAATTTTTGGTCATCTTCAATGAATGTCGCTAAATTATCTTTGATCTCTTTTTTATCTTCATCTGAAGCAACAACATCAAATTTCACATACTTCAAACTTCTCGACTCTTCAACTTGATATTTGTTTGAATTTTTATTAATATAGTTTTTGTAATCACCTGTAGTAAGAGTAATTAAACTATCTGCAATAGTTGTATAAGGTACATATACATATTGTGCAGTAACATTTTCATTAGCGAAAAAATAATCTCTTTTACCTTCTTCTAAAGTTACTCCTAATCCTGCATTTACAAGATTATTGTAAGAAGTTCTAACAACGTTTTGTCTAATTTGACTTTCAGAAGCAAGCCAATTAGCCCATCTTTGACTCTCATTAGATCCAACTTTAGTTCCTACTGCATCATCTCGCATTGTCGCTATAAACTCTTTTGCTTTTTCTTCATCAAATAAACCTAACTCATTTTGAAATGAAGGGTCATTTTGAAAGTAAGGTAAACTAATAATAGATTCCCAAACTTCTTTTTCGCCTACAACAATTCCAGCTTTTTCTAACTGTTCTTTAAAAACAAGTTCTCTAACAAAACCATCCCATACAGAATTCATTGCTTGGCTTTCAGAAACTTTCCCTCTAGAGTTTGTTTTATAAGCCTCTAAACGTTGGCTAAAATCTGATCTACTTATTGTTTCACCATTAACCTCACCAACTGAATCAACTTTTGCTGAATCTCCATTACCAAACGCACCCTGTACAACAAATGCGAATAATGCTAAACCAATAACACCGATTAAAACTATAGTTTTCTCTCTAATTTTTGATAAAACTGCCATTATATATTTTTCTTTTAATTTAGTATGCGAAATTACAATTTCATATTCAATTATGAAAGTGATTTTTTAATAAAATAAAGGTACTCTAACAATAAATAAGTAGCTTGTATATAGAAGTTCGATTGAACTACACGTCTTTGTTTAAAACTTTTAGATAAACTTCTTCAATTTTAGAAGATGTTGCTTTTATGATTTTAAATTCATAATTATCAATCTCAATAGTTTCATTTACAGTCAATATATTTTCTGAATGATCTACAATTAATCCTCCTAAAGTTTCGTATGCATCATCATCTGGAAGTGACAAATCAAATGTTTCATTGATATAATCTATTTCTAACCTTGCAGAAAGGTGAAATTCGCTATCATTAATTTTATTTTCTACAAATTCTACTGAATCATGTTCATCTTCTATTTCTCCAAACAATTCTTCAACTATATCTTCCACGGTTATCATTCCAGATGTACCTCCATATTCATCTAAAACAACGGCAATACTTTTCCGCTTCTTACTAAGAATACTTAACACATCATTTATCATCATACTTTCAGGAATAAATTCTAAAGGCATTAAAATGGAATGCAAACTTTTAGGGTTTTTAAACATGTCAAACACATGAACATACCCAATGATTTCATCTAATGTGTTTTTATAAACTAAAATTTTAGAATACCCAGTTTTTACAAATAAATTCCTGCTATTAATTATAGATTCATTAATATCTACTGCTAATATTTCAGTTCTAGGTATCATCACTTCACGTGATTTAACATCATTAAAGTCTAATGCATTTTGAAAAATTTGAATCTCAGAATCCATTTCTTCACTTTGTGAGGTCTTTCCTATTTGCTCAGTAATATAACTTTCTAATTCTGCTTTACTAAATTCTGTTTGCTCTATATCAGAACTTGTGTTAAAAAAAACTCTTAAAAAGAAATCAGAAATAACGGTAATGAAATCTGATATGTAATAAAAAAGGATATAGAAAATATACGCTGGAACTACAAAAAACTTTAAAGCTTCATTAGCATAAATTCTAAAAATCGCCTTTGGCAAAAACTCCGCAGTAATTAATATTATTATTGTAGAAATTAGAGTTTGGATTAATAGAATAGAAAATTCATTAAAACTATTTAGGGGCAATAAACTAGTTAACAGTTTACCCATAAAATAACTATACACAACCAATGCAATGTTATTTCCAACAAGCATTGTTGTAATAAACTTAGAAGATTTTTGAGTAAGTTTAGTTAATATTTTGGCAATAAAACCTTCGCGTTTTTTTTCAAGTTCAATATGCATTTTGTTCGCAGAAACAAAAGCAATTTCCATACCTGAAAAAAAGGCCGACAATAAAATTGATACTATGACTACAATAATTTGTAATTCCATTATTTAGTACGATCCGAATAATTTTCTCTTTTTATTCTCATTCTTCTACGAAAGAAAAACATAAACACAGCCAAAGCACCAATAATAATAAAAGTATATGCTTTCTCTCTTTCTGTTGACCATCTTGTAATTGCTTCATAAGCAAATATGAGTGCTACTACTAAATATCCTATTTCAAAAACTTTTCCTATTCTATTCATTTCTTTTCAATTAATCATTTAAATATACACTTCCTTTACTTTGTTTTGCCATAAAAGTTTTTAAATCTTCACTTGCATCAAAACCTACACCTTTAATTGTATCTGTTTTCGTTATTAAAGTAAATGGTTTTTCTGTATAAAAATATTTAGTTTTTTGGTCCCAAAATAATTGATCGGTCAATAATTTTTTATAATCAGCATAATTAATAACTACAACTTTATTTCTTATTTCAGAAATATTTGTTTTAGTATAAGATATTGCATAATTACCCGTAACAACTAGAGAGTCTTTATTTTTATCAATTGTTACAATTTTCACACCTTCAGGAAATTCATTATATGGGTGTTTATTTCTATTCGTAAAATCATGTAATAATGGCGCATACAATTTTAAATCAACTCTACCTGAATCGGTATGAATATTCTTTATGTTTTCGGCAACACCAATTGGCAGGTTTTTATCGGCTAAAAAATCACGTACATCTTGTATATCATTTCCACAAGAAAAAAACATTGCTATCATAAAAATGACAGCAATGTTTTTTGTTATATACTTAAATGATTTAATCATTTAACAAATGTACTAAATTATTTATTTCGATTTATCTTAACTGAACTCTAACTGTCTCTCCAATCCAACATCCAACTTTGAATGAATCTCCCGCTTTATAACCTTCTGCAAAACCATCTTGTTTTGTTGGAATGTTAGAAGCATAACTTTTAACAAACCTTCTAACCTTACTTGCCATACTTGGATCAACTATTGCAGCTCTACGTGCTTTATTTAATGCTGCTACATATGTCATTCTTTTTGAGAATAAGTTATCACCACAGCTATTTGCACTCTTAGCATACATTGTTGCTATTAACAAATATGCATTACCATTACTTGGATTAAATTTCAGCGCCTCGTTTGCTTTAGCTCTTGCTGCACTTCTACTACCTCTTTTAGATAAATCTTGTGCTTCTTGCAATAATAATTTAGCCTTCTTAGTTGGGTCTGTTTCTAAACCAATTGCTTTTTTACGCATATCTTTAGCTTCAGCAATTTTTCCTTTTCCTTCCAAAATATTAGATAAAAACATATATGCATCTGCTGATGGATCTGCTTGAGCATATGCTTCTGCTAATTCTTCATATAGCGCATCTCCTGTACATTCTTTATGATACATTCTTGATACCGCTCTTTTTAACCATTGAGCATTTGATCTGTTTGATTCAAAATCTCTTCTATATAAAGGCACCAATCTATCACAAGTCAATAATTCTTCAATCTTTTGATCTAAACCTCCACTAATAATTCCAATATTATTCAAAACCCCTACAGCAATTCTTTTAGATTTAGCGTCTCTTGCTCCTAACCTAGTTCCAGCTTCCTCCTTTACAATTAACTTACTCAATTTTTGTTGATATTTCCCTGACTTAACTTCTAAAGCATCATTTATATCATCATACGTATCTAATATTTTTTGAACGTTATTGTTCTTATTAGATTCTAATACATGATCAAAATATTTGTAAATATTTTTTGCAGATAAACCAATAGGATCAGCATTATAACCTTTCTCTAACAACATCATTACTTCAGCTTTAGCCCCTCCATTTTCTGAACAAAAGTTTGCATAATCACTATATACTTTACCTAGGCCTTTTGGAAAATGAAGAATTCTTTGGTCATACGTTTTTTTCATCAATGCAACACCAGTAACTTTATCCCCTTTCGCAATCATATCATCGGCAATTTTTGCTCCAAGTTTATAAATGTTGACAGAAAGTTTAGGGCAATTTGACATTAAATTATCTAATCTCGTTTTTGCCTCTACAAAGTTTTTACCTTGCACGTCTCCTTTAAACAAATTATACTCAACTGTACAATCTTGAATATTCATCTCCATTTGAGCATTTACATTCAAAGATGCTACTAAAAATAAAAATCCTGCGATAGTGTAAGTGATACTGTCTCTTATACACATCTGACGCTGCCGACGAATAGAGAGGT
>CAJXUO010000059.1 GCA_913061425.1 uncultured Lutibacter sp. | reverse complement strand
AGCGTCAGATGTGTATAAGAGACAGGGAAAGTATTAAGTGATATTTTTTCATAAAATTAATTTTTTAAATTAACTAGTTCTTTCTAATAAAGCCATATAAAATCCGTCAAATCCAGATTTTGAAGGAGACACTTTTTTGTCTTTTACAAAAATAAACTCTTTATGCGATTCTAAAAACTTTTTAACTTGGGTTTGATTTTCTGAAGGTAATATAGAACAAGTTGCATACACCATTTTCCCACCAACTTTAACCATTTGAGAATATGTATCTAAAATTTCTGCTTGTGTCTTTTTTATATTTTCTATAAACTCAGGCTGTAACTTCCATTTTGAATCTGGATTTCTTTTTAGAACTCCAATTCCGCTACATGGCGCGTCAATTAGAACGGCATCTGCAGATTCTTTTAATTTCTTAATAACTTTAGTGCTCTCAATAGTTCTCATTTCAATATTATGTGCTCCAGCACGTTTAGCACGTTTTTTTAACTGTGCTAATTTACCTGCATAAATATCTAAGGCGATAATTTGCCCTTTATTTTCCATCATTGCCGCTAGATGTAAGGTTTTCCCTCCTGCACCAGCACACGTATCAATAACTCTCATTCCAGGTTTTACTTCCAAGAAAGGTGAAACTAATTGAGAAGAAGCATCTTGTACTTCAAAATACCCTCTTTTAAACGCTTCAGTTAAAAATACGTTTTTACGCTCTACCAATCTTAAGGCTGTTGGATGATCTCTAACAGTTTCAGTATCTACTTCTTCTTTCTTTAGGAATTTTTGTAGCGTTGAAATATCAATTTTTAAGGTATTGACTCTTAATATTACTTCGGCTTTTTGGTTCATTGAAGCAATCTCTGTTGCCCAAACTTTCTCACCAATTTCTTTAACAGCCATTTCATCCATCCAATCTGGAATAGATTCTTTTATTTTTCTAATATCTTGTTGTTCATCAAACCTTCCTTTAATACGCCTTACAGGAGTATTTTCAAAGTATTTCCAATCTGGAAGTTCAATCCCTTTTAATGTTGCCCAAACAGCAAACATTTTCCATAAATTTTCACGAGAATAATGGTCTTTAGTTACAGCAATTTCGTTGTACAAACGTTTCCATCTTACAATGTCATAAATAGTTTCTGCAACAAACTTCCTATCTCTTGCTCCCCAACGTTTATCACGCTTTAGCGCCTTCTCTACTACTTTGCCAGCATATTCACCATCATTAAATATCATATTTAATGAATCTATCGCTGTAAAACACAAGTTTTTATGTAATCTCATCTTTAAGAAAAATTAGTCTGCAAAGATACGAATGAATAATGAGTATTTATTATTTTAGCATTGTTAAATTTATCTAATGACGCAATACAATTTACAAACTTCAATTACATACCTAAAAGGTGTTGGGCCATCACGTGCAGATTTATTGAAAAAGGAGTTAGGTATAAGAACTGTAAGTGATTTAGTTAATTTTTTTCCAAATAGATATATTGATAGAACTCAATTCTTTAAAATAAATCAACTGCAACAAAATTCATCTGAAATTCAAATTTTAGGTAAAATCACTTCTTTAAAAATAGTACAACAAAAAAAAGGTAGTAGGCTAGTAGGGACATTTGTTGACGAAACGGGTACTATAGGGTTGATTTGGTTTAGAGGTGTAAAGTGGATAAAAGACGCAATAAAGATAAATACACCTTATGTTATTTTTGGTAAAACGAATTGGTTTAATGGGGCGTTTAGTATGCCGCATCCAGAAATGGAATTGTTAAGTGAGTATAAGCGCAACTTAAAAACTGTTATGCAGCCAGTTTATCCATCTACAGAAATGCTAACAAATAAAGGGGTTTCCAATAGAGTGGTTCAAAAAATGATGCAGAGTTTGTTTGAAGAAATTGGTACTAATTTTAGAGAAACATTATCTGATCAACTCATTTCTGAACATTCATTAATATCAAAAAAAGACGCCATATTTAATATACATTTTCCTAAAAGTCAAGAATTGTTGACAAAGGCTCAGTATCGATTGAAGTTTGAAGAATTATTTTTTATCCAATTACAATTGATTCGTAAAAAACTAATCAGAAAATCAAAAATAAAAGGATACCCATTTCCTACAGTAGGAGCTCATTTCAATAAATTTTACACGAACAATTTACCTTTTGATTTGACCAATGCTCAAAAAAGAGTTTTAAAAGAAATCAGGAAAGATGTTGGTTCTAATGCTCATATGAATCGACTTTTACAAGGTGATGTTGGCTCAGGTAAAACTATTGTTGCTTTGTTGTCAATGCTTATTGCTCTTGATAATGGTTTTCAGGCAGCGATTATGGCGCCAACAGAAATATTGGCAACACAACACTACAATTCAATGAAAGAACTTTTAGAAGGAATTGATGTGAATGTTCAATTGCTTACAGGATCTGTGAAAATTAAAGATCGCAGAATCATACATGAAGCACTAGAAAATGGTGAATTAAATATTCTGATTGGTACACATGCACTCTTAGAAGATAAAGTGAAATTTAAAAATTTAGGACTTGCAATTATTGATGAACAACATCGATTTGGTGTAGAACAGCGCTCAAAATTATGGCGAAAGAACACGCTTCCTCCTCATATTTTAGTGATGACAGCAACTCCAATTCCAAGAACATTAGCAATGAGCGCTTATGGAGATTTAGATATATCAGTAATTGATGAATTACCTCCTGGAAGAAAAGAAATAGCAACAGCACATCGCTATGATAGCAACCGATTGAATGTTTTTAAGTTTATGAAAGAAGAGATTGATAAAGGTCGGCAAGTATATGTCGTATATCCTCTAATTCAAGAATCTGAAAAGATGGATTATAAAGATTTGATGGATGGCTATGAAAGTATTTCTAGAGAATTTCCTAAACCAACATATCAGGTTTCAATAGTGCATGGTAAAATGAAGCCAGCGGATAAAGAATATGAAATGAGTCGATTTTTAAAAGGAGAGACTCAGATAATGGTGGCGACTACGGTTATTGAGGTTGGTGTAAATATTCCAAATGCAAGTGTTATGGTTATTGAAAGTGCTGAGCGTTTTGGGCTATCGCAATTACATCAATTACGAGGAAGAGTTGGGAGAGGAGCAGACCAAAGTTATTGTGTGTTAATGACAAGTTTTAAATTATCTGCTGATGCAAAAGTTCGTTTAGAAACGATGGTAAAAACGAGTGATGGTTTTGAAATTGCCGATGTAGATTTAAAGTTGCGAGGTCCTGGAAATATTATGGGCAAGCAGCAAAGTGGAGTTTTGAATTTAAAAATCGCGGATATTGTAACTGATAGTCACATTTTATCAAAGGCACGGGCAGCAGCTTTTGAAGTTCTTACAAATGACCCTTCTTTACAATCTGTAGAGAATAAACCGTTAAATTTAGCCTATAAAAATATGCATAAAAATCGAGAAATTTGGGCGAATATTAGTTAAAGAGATTTCTACTTTAATCAGATTTAGTTGATTTTTTTAAAAGTCAAACCTCATCACAAACTTCAATCAATCAAAACTACAAAACTAATAAACCATGAGTTCTTAAAGTATGAATCGGTTTAGTATACCAAAATAATTCAAAATCTTTAAAATGGATTTCAAAATCTGTTTTTAAATATCCAAACGATTGTGGTTTATGTTGAGGTGTTAGTTGTTCGAGCATTTCTAAAAGCCAAAGCCCTTTCTCCTTTTCTGTAGTAATACTATATGTATCTAAAGTATCGTGAAATGTAAATTCTAAAAAGTTTTTGGTTGTTCCTTTTTTAGTTTTAGAAAATTCATTGATTAGTGGTCGTGTTCCAATCCAAAGTATTTTTGCCGTTGATTTAATATTAAAAACAACATCTTGCACCAAGCAATTATTGATAAAATCAGATTGTATTATTGTCTCTGGAATTTTAAAATCGAACCATTCTTGCAATTGGAACTCAAACCCAATACCATGCATAAAATTAAAGAGAGATTTTTTTAATCCAAAACTAAATTGTGTGTGATCTATACCTGTTTGGTCAGTAAAATCGATATCGTTATTGGCAAAACTTATGTTTTTGTAGTTTGGAGTAATACCGTATTCTTCAGGGTTTAAGCCCACAGGACTATGTGCTGTTAAGGCAAATTGATGCCAAAAACCAGACTGTAACACACCAGCTTCAAAAAGTTGGCGTACCATTTCTAGGCTATCAATAGTTTCTTGAACAGTTTGAGTTGGGTAACCATACATTAAGTATGAATGCACCATAATGTTAGCTTCAGTAAAATTGCGAGTCACTTGCGCAACTTGCGCTACTGTAACCCCCTTATCAATTAAGGCTAATAAACGATCTGATGCAACTTCCAAGCCTCCTGAAACAGCAATGCATCCAGATGCTTTTAGTAATACACAAAGATCTTGTGTGAAGTTTTTTTCAAAACGAATGTTCGTCCACCAAGTAGCACCTAATTTTCGTTTCAAAATTTCGAGTGCCAACGCTTTCATCAATGAAGGAGGAGCGGCTTCATCTACAAAATGAAATCCAGTTTCACCAGTTTGCGCAATAAGCGTTTCCATACGATCTACCAATAGTGCCGCAGCAACAGGTTCGTAAATTTTTATATAGTCTAATGAAATATCACAAAAAGTACATTTTCCCCAATAACAACCATGTGCCATGGTAAGTTTGTTCCATCTACCATCACTCCATAAACTGTGCATTGGGTTTGCAATTTCAATGACAGAAATATAGCGGTCTAATACCAAGTCAGAATAATCAGGTGTACCAACATCTTGCTGTTTGTAGTCGGATTTTGTACTATTATTTTTATAAACCACAACACCGTTTTCGAGGATAAAAGTTCGTTTAAATGTTGTTTCGTTTTTAAGAACTGCATTGTACAATAACTCAATAGGTAGTTCACCATCATCTAAGGAGATGAAGTCGAAAAATTCAAAAACGCGAACATCACTAACAGAACGTAATTCGGTATTTGGAAATCCGCCTCCCATGGCTACTTTAATGTTAGGGTAATGTGCTTTAATAAATTGTGCACAGCGAAATGCGCTGTAGAGATTTCCTGGAAATGGTACTGAGAAACAAACCAATTTTGATTGTGTTTTTTTAATCTGAGCATCTAATAACTCTAATGTTATTTGGTCTATATATGTGCTGTCATCTTGTAACTGTGTATAGAGTTCATCAAACGAATTGGCGCTTTGCCCTAAACGCTCGGCATAACGGCTAAAACCAAAATCAGGATCTATGCATTCTACGATGAAGTCTGATAAATCTTCAATATATAAAGTTGCTAAGTGTTTTGCTTTGTCTTGTATTCCCATAGAACCAAATGCCCAATCCATATCATCTAATTGTTCAAAACGAGAGGCTTGTGGTAAAAATTCTTTGGTGCAAATCTGTCTGGCAAAAGTTTGATTTTTCCCTTGTAAAAACAAAATAACATCATCTAAAGACTTTAAATAAGCATCTTTTAATGCATAGATGCGCTCACAGTTTTCTGTAGTAATCCTGTTGTCTTCAAAGGCAAGTCTGAATATTTCTTCAAATGTTTGTTTATTGAAGAGTTTTAAAATAACTTCAATACCCAAATCCATTTGAAAGGAAGCAATACTTTTTGTATTCAAAAAACCTTTAAGATAGGCTGTTCCAGGATACGGAGTGTTTAATTGTGTAAATGGAGGTGTTATCAGTAAGAGGTCTTTCACAAGGAGTATTTAAAAATCTATGGCTGCAAATATAGGTGGAAATCTATTCATTCTTTAAAATCTCTGCAACAGCTTGTTGATATGTTCTTGGGTTATTCGCTTTTTTAATTTTTTTGAATGTTTTTTGAGGATTTGAAAACGACTGAGAAAAGTATTCCCAAAAGCCCTGCATTTTCATTTTTATAGGAGTTGGTCCAGAAAGCGCAGCATCGTATTGTTGGTATATTGTATCATGAAATTCTGAAAATATTTTCCATCTGTTCTTTGGGTATTCTGTGGTATCATTTTTAATCATGCTTGGTAAAAACGGATCTGCAATAAGCCCTCTGCCCATCATAAAATGATCTATGTTTGGAAAGCGAGCTTGCATCTCCTTAAATTTAGCAACACTTGTAATGTCTCCATTGTAATACAGCTTGTGTTTAGTGTTTTCTATACAGCGTTGAAAGGCTTCAAGGTTAACTCCTCCTTTATAGAGTTGCTTGCCTATACGTGCGTGAATAGCAATATTTTTAAGGGGATAGTTGTCTAAAATAGGAAAGGTATCTAAAATTTCTTCAGGATGTTCATAACCCATTCTCATTTTCATAGAAACGATAATATCGGTTTCTGTATGTACGCGATCTAAAATGTGATTGATTTTTTCTGGGTCGCATATCAGTCCAGAACCCATACCGCGTTTAGTAACCATTGGATAAGGACAGCCTAAATTCCAATTTAATTCTTTATATCCTAACTGTTGGATATAATCTACTACAAATAAAAACTCATCAGCATCATTCGTCATGATTTGCGGAATCACTTCGAGTTCGGTATTATTTTCTGGAAGCAGGTCTCTTTGGTACGAATTTTTAATAACCATTTTCCCATTGAGTCGAATGTAAGGGGCGTAAAAAGTATCAATACCACCAAAATAGTGGTTAAATGCATTCCGAAATCGGAAGTCAGTAAACCCTTGTAATGGTGATGATAAAAGTGTGATTGGCATTCTGTTTTTTATATACTTTGTTAACAGTTTATTATGTGTTATGCTTTTTTGATAAAAAATAACGACCTGATAAACGCAGTTCTAATTTTTGTCCAAATATAAGAAGTTTCCATGGAAAACCCTTAGTTGATAAGTTCGTTAAATTTCTATTATAAACCTTTTGCAAAACATTGGCTGTCAGTAATACCCTTTGGTTTTTGAGTACACAAACAGTATAATTCAGTTTACACTAAAACTGTCAATGATCGTTTTATAGGCTAGTTAATCGTGTTTAATAAGTTTCGTAATTTCACCGTCTATATTTAAATAATACATGCTTTCGGGAATTTGTGACAAGTCAATTTGTTTGTTGTTACCAGTTAGAGTTCCTTCTAATATGGTTTGTCCTAAGGGTGAAATGAGTTTGTAATGAACGTCTTCACTAATTTCTAAATTAACTATGTTTTTTGTTGGATTGGGATAAACACCTATAGTTAATTCTTGCTGATTGACTCCTAAAGATCCGCATTCGAAATTTTGCGCTACCAGAGATGTAGCCGGAGGATTCACTAAGAGGTCATTTGTTAACAAGGAGCAATAGCAATCATTATCTTCTACATATAGTTTAAGCCATGTAAGGGCTGTTTGCCCCACAGATCCGCCTCCACCATTAGGGGTGTTGGCAACGAAATGATCACCATTTGCAATTTCAAAGAGCAGCTTGTCAGTTGTGTTTGGTGTTACATCATAATGAATATCTGCGTGTTGTGATGGAGGTGCTACAGTATCATATTCACCACTAAAAATCAGCACAGGGCTTTGATGATCAAGTATAGGGTCAGGAAGCCATGGACATAAAGCAACAACACCAGCAATAGTACTGTCAAGTACAGCCGCCCTTTGAGCGCCGCCGCCGCCCATAGAATGTCCACTCACAGCCAATTGATTTAAGTTAAATGCTCCTTTTTTTAATTCAAGTTCATTAAGCTGTCTCTTATACACATCTCCGAGC
>CAJXUO010000058.1 GCA_913061425.1 uncultured Lutibacter sp. | reverse complement strand
CTTAAAATACCGTCCACAAAAACAGACATATTTGAAGAGCCTGTTATAGATTGTTGACCTCTAGTATTTCTAATTGTAAAACTTATATTAGGATTATCTCCAAAAACTTTAATTCCTGGAATTCTATATAAATAGTCAAAAACACTGGTTAATGCTTGATCTTCTTTAACTATAAATAGATTTGAAAAGCCATTGTTTAATATTTCCGCTTTTATCCCAAGTTTTTTTAGTTCATTTTCTCTATTCTGTTTCTTGGTTAAATTAACAACATCTAAAAGGTTTATATCATCAAATAAAGTAGGAGTATAGCTATAATCAATTTTAATAGTATCATCAGTAAGCGTATTGTTTTCAAAAAGTTTAGAACCTTCAATATTCTTTAATAATACTTGATTTGGCTTATACTTTAGTAGCTCCTTTTTAATTCTAAAGCCTGTTTTAATAATTTTTCCAGTAGCGCTTAACAAAGCCAATTTATATTTTGAAGGGTGCTTAAGTATTAAATTATTAAAAGAAAAAGAATTGCTATCTCCAACAGGTTCAATTAATAAAATATTATTTTCTTCAGAGGATAACATTATTTTATAATTTGTTAAATCTTTTATATTAGAACTTACATTCCCTTTTAAAACCATTCCGCTTTCTGCAATTACGATATTAGATTGACTGTTAAAAGGTAAAATATTCGTTTTGATTCCAGTTTTAATAAGGTAATCAATATGTACCTCACTATTTTTTGAATTGAAAAAGTTAGGTAAGTTTAAACGAGTATTTTCTAAATAGGGTGCTAATAAGAAAGAGGTTTCTATTGAAGATTGATTGGTGTATACCAATGTTTCTAAAGGTAATATAGACACGCTTAAGTTTGTGTCTTTCAGTCCGTTTAACCTAAAACCTAAAGTTAAAGAGTCTAAATCAGTATGTACCTTTGCTATATCTACATCATTTTTTTTATAATCATCATGAAAAAATGAATACTCAGCGATGATTTCATTTTTATTGTTAAATAAACTAATGCTATTAACTCCTTTAAATAAGTTATTTTTTAAAATATGTATAGAATAATTCAGGTATTTTTTTTTCAATTTAATTGGGATAACTGCATTCGAAAACCCATTTCTATGTAAGACTGCAAATACCGTATTTTTTGAGTTTGAAGTTACAGTGTTCGTATTGCTTTTTAGAGTGAAACTAAGAATAGAATCAATTTCTTGATGCTCGTTTTTAGTGATTAAAATTCCATTTGACGTTGCTTTATCTATTGGAAATGTTTTTATAATTCCATTGTAATTTATAATTGTAGAATAAGATCTATTTGAACGATAAAAAAGTTCAAATCTTCCCATACCAAAAACAGTACTTTCAATTTTTGAAACAATAATCCCTGTAGTATTATCTATAATATCTCCTGTAATTTTTATCGGATTAGAATTTAACTTTGAAGAAAATGTAATTGAGTTTACAGCATCTTCTAATAATATTGAACTATCTGGAAAAAATTGAATGTTTAGAGATTCTTTGAGATTTCCATTTTTCACTTTAGAGACAACTTGTGTTTCAGACTCTACACTGTCTTTTTGAGTGTTATCTATAACGTTTATTGAGGAAATAGAGGAGTTGTTTTTGAAATTTTGATTCCATTGAGTTGTTAATTCAATATGAAATTTACCTGTATTTAAGTCTTTTGGGAGTTCTATTTCACCATTCGTAATTCCGTTTTCAACTAAGTTTAATTGGCTTAAAACTAAATTTTTATCACTATCAAATAAGTTTACTTGAAGATTTCTTGTTTGTAAAGAGGGTTTATTATCTACATCATTTACAACATACACTTTAAACCATATTTTTTCTCCAGGATAATAATTTGTCTTATTCGTATGAATGAAGAATTTTTCTAATTGATAATTGTGTAAATATTCGTTTGACGATAAAAAATCTTCCGCAATTGAATTGTTTTTCTGTTGAGAAAAAGAATTAACTGTAAAGAAAACACCAAGAAAGAGAATAAGAACTTTAATAAATAGATTTATTCCATTAGTTTTAGATAGCATAGCAATAGTTTTAGTTTCAAAATTAGACTACAAACCTCAACAAAGGTTTAATCCTAAAAAAGACTTAGATTAAAAAAAGTAATTTTAGAAAATTCTATAAAATTATTTTTTAGCAGGTAATATCTTTCCTTCACATTCACCAAAACCAATTCTTACATTTTCATTTTGGCAATAACCATGTAAAATCACATTATCACCATCATTAAAAAACACACGTTTTGTTCCGTCTTTAAGTGTAAGAGGCTCTTTTCCAGCCCAAGTAATCTCAAGCATTGAACCGTAACTGTCTTTAGTGGGGCCAGAAAGAGTTCCACTTCCCATCATATCACCAGTTCTTACATTACATCCATTTACAGTATGATGTGCTAATTGCTGCGCCATGGTCCAATACATATATTTGAAATTAGATTGTGACAATAAATTTTTATCACCATTTTCTGTTTCTAAAATAGCCTGTAGTTTTATATCATAACTATTATCTGTTCTCTTTTGCTGTAAATATGGTAAAGGAGTAACTTCTTGTTTCGGACTTTCACATCTAAAAGGCTCTAAAGCATCCATAGTTACAATCCAAGGTGAAATAGTAGAGGCAAAACTTTTCCCTAAAAAGGGTCCTAAGGGTACGTATTCCCATTTTTGAATATCTCTAGCACTCCAATCATTAAACATGACCATACCAAATATATATTCATCAGTTTCATCTATAGGGATTGATTCACCAAGAATATTAGCGGCAGTTGTAATAAAAGCCGTTTCCAATTCCATATCAACTCTTTGAGAAGGTCCAAAAACTGGCTGAGTTTCACCTAAAGGTAGCGTTTGCCCATGTGGTCTTCTAATTGGTGTGCCAGAAACAACAATTGAAGAAGAGCGGCCATGATACCCTACAGGAATGTGAAGCCAATTTGGCATTAATGCATTATCTTTCCCTCTAAACATTATTCCAACATTTGTAGCGTGCTCTTTACTTGAATAAAAATCGGTATAATCTCCAATGTCGACAGGAAGTTGCATTTCAATTTCATCCATTTTAAAAATGATTGTTTTTTGATGCGCTTCGTTATTTTTTAATGTAGTATTGTTTTCGTCAAATAATTCAGAAATTCGATTTCGAATTAATCTCCAAGTCATACGTCCATCAGCAATAAAGTCATTTAGTGTGTCTTGTAAAAATAGATCATCCGTTAGCGGAATCCCTTTAAAATAACCAAGTTGGTGTAGCGCACCTAAATCTATTGCGCGATCACCAATTCTTGTTCCAATAGTAATAATATCATCTCTAGATAGAAAAACTCCAAAAGGAATATTTTGTATTGGAAAATCAGAATCAGATTCAACGTTTAACCATGACTTTCTATTCGGATCGTTTGCTGTTATTTTCATAATTTCTTATTGTATAAATTATTAAAATTATAATTATCAGTGTGTTTTAATAACAAAAAAATAATATACAATTTATTGACTTCAAATATATAAGTTTCTTATAGTTTGACAAATGAAATTACTACTTTTGCTTTATATTTTTAACCTTATATAAATTGTACTAACTCAATGCAACGAGACCAACTAATTTTTGACCTAATAGAAGACGAAAAAAATCGTCAATTAAATGGAATTGAACTAATAGCTTCAGAGAACTTTGTGAGTGAACAAGTAATGGAAGCAATGGGTTCAGTACTAACAAACAAGTACGCAGAAGGTTATCCTGGAAAACGCTATTATGGTGGATGTGAGGTAGTTGATGTTGTTGAGCAAATTGCAATTGATAGAGCAAAAGAATTATTTGGCGCAGAATATGCTAACGTACAACCGCATTCAGGAAGTCAAGCAAATGCAGCTGTTTACCATGCTGTTTTAAAACCTGGAGATAAAATTTTAGGATTTGATTTATCTCACGGTGGACATTTAACTCATGGTTCTCCTGTTAATTTTTCAGGAAAATTATTTAAAACATCTTTTTATGGTGTTGAAGAGGAAACTGGGATATTGAATTATGATAAAATTCAGGAAACTGCTACAAGAGAAAAACCACAACTGATTATTGCTGGAGCATCTTCATATTCTAGAGATATGGATTTTAAGCGTTTTAGAGTTATTGCTGATTCAGTTGGAGCTCTTTTAATGGGAGATATTTCACACCCTTCAGGATTGATTGCAAAAGGAATATTAAATGATCCTATTCCACATTGTCATATTATAACTACAACAACTCATAAAACGTTAAGAGGTCCAAGAGGAGGAATGATACTTCTTGGAAAAGATTTTGAAAATCCTTGGGGACAAACTTTAAAAAGTGGAAAACCAAAAATGATGTCAGCAATTATGAATTCTGCTGTTTTTCCAGGAATGCAAGGAGGTCCTTTAGAGCATGTTATTGCAGCAAAGGCTATAGCGTTTGGAGAAGCACTTACAGATAACTTCTTACATTATCAAATACAATTAAAAAAGAATGCTGCAGCTATGGCAAAAGCATTTGTAGATAGAAATTATAAGTTGATTTCTGGAGGTACAGACAATCATATGATGCTAATTGACTTGAGAAATAAAAATATATCAGGAAAAGATGCTGAAAAAGCATTAGTTAAAGCAGATATTACTGTGAATAAAAACATGGTGCCATTTGATGATAAATCACCATTTGTAACCAGTGGAATTCGTGTAGGAACACCAGCGATCACTACTCGTGGTATGGTTGAAAGTGATATGGAAGGAATTGTTGCTTTAATTGATGAAGTAATTATGAATTATGAAAATGAAGATATTCTTAATTCGGTAGGTGAGAAAGTTCATGAAATGATGAGTCACAGACCTCTTTTTGTAGAATATATTTTTTAGATTTATATTTGACACATGAAAAAAAGTATTTTAATATTATTACTATTACTAGTTGTTGGAAACAGCTATTCACAACTTTCATTTATAGATAGTGCTACATCTTTAGGAGTTGGAGTTTCTTATGGTGACAGTACATATGGTGGAGGAGTTTCTTTTTGTGACTTTGATGGAGATGGATGGGATGATATTACATATTCTTCTACAGACGGAGAAGAAGTTTATTTTTATAAAAATAACAGTGGAACTTTTACATTAATTGACCTTGGAATAAATGACGTATATAGAACCAAACAAGTCATTTGGATTGATTATGATAGTGACGGAGATAAAGATTTTTTTGCAACAAGCATTTCTGGATTCAATAAGTTTTATCAGAATGATGGAAGTATGAATTTCACAGATATTACAGCAACTTGTGGTCTTTTTACTGATAATAAATATACGTACGGAGCCTCATTTGGCGATATAGATAATGATGGTGATTTAGATGTGTTTATCTGTAATAGAGACGATGTGACATTTAACCAATACAATTATTTATATAGAAATGATAGCGGAACTTATGTAGATGTTACTGTGAGTGCAGGAATAAATCTAGGGAATCAAGTTTCATTTACTTCTGCGTTTTTTGATTATAATAATGATGGATATCAAGATATTTATGTTGCAAATGATAAGGTTGCAAACATTAATAGACTTTATGAAAATGATGGTGATGGTACTTTTACAGATGTTTCTACAATTAGTGGAGCAGGAATAGCCATTGACGCAATGTCAACAACTATAGGAGATTATAATAATGACGGTTGGTTTGATATCTATGTGACAAATACAACAGCAGGAAATTATTTGTTAAAAAATAATGGAGATGATACTTTTACCAATGTAGCGCCAACTATTGGAGTTGCTTTTGAAAGTATAGCTTGGGGCTCAGTCTTTTTAGATGCTGATAACGATGCAAATTTGGATTTATATGTTAGTGGAATTTTTGACGGTAGTGACCCTACAAGATTGCCGTCTGCCTTTTACGAAAATCAAGGAGATGATACTTATTTAATTCCTTCAGGAATCGGGTTTGCTAATGATATAGGAACTAGTTTTTCAAATGCAATAGGTGATTTTAATAATGATGGGTTGCCAGATATTATTGTGATGAATGATACGGATAACAATTACTTATGGGAAAACACGACATCGAACACTAACAATTGGATAAAAATAAATTTAGAAGGTGTAACAAGTAATAAAGACGGTATTGGTAGTAAGATTGAAGTTTTAGCAGGAGGTAAGATCCAATATCGATATACATTAAGTGGTGAAGGGTATATCTCACAAAATTCTAACTCTGAATTTGTAGGTGTTGGCGCAGCAACTAATATTGATGAAATCAAAGTTACATGGCTAAGCGGAACAGTAGATATATTTGAAAATATTGCTACAAACCAAATAATAACAATTACTGAAGGGCAATCTTTATCTGTAGATGAATTTAGCGGAGTCGAATTGAGTGTATATCCAAATCCGGTGAAGAATAAACTTCAAATTAGGTTAAATAATAATTTTAATATTGAAACAAAAACCATTGAGTTGTTCTCATTATTAGGAGATAGAGTCTTATTAAAGACATTTACCAATGCAAATACTGAAATTGACGTGAATAATTTATCTTCAGGAATTTATCTTTTAAAATGCTCGATAGGAGATCTATTGATCACAAAAAAAGTAATTGTTAAATAAGGTTATTCATCTTCATTTGCTCTTTCAATAATTGTTTCAGGTAATGATTTCTTCGCTTTAGCACCCAATTTTTTAATTTTCTCGACACTAGAAATTAAATTTCCACGACCATCGACCAACTTATTCATAGCACCTTTATATTCTGTTTTCGCTTCATCCATTTTTTTACCAACTTTGGTTAAGTCAGTAACTAGACCTTCAAACTTATCATAAAGCGCTCCAGCTTGTCTTGCTATTTCAATAGCATTTCGTTGTTGCTTTTCATTATTCCACATCGTATCAATAGTACGCAATGTAGCTAGTAATGTAGAAGGAGTGACAATTACAATATTTTTCTCAAAAGCCTTGTTATACAGTTGGTTATCGTTGTTTATTGCAACTGCAAATGCAGGTTCAATTGGAATGAAAAGTAATACAAAATCAGGAGATTCTATTTGATATAAATCTTCATATTTTTTCTCACTCAATTGAGAAACATGACGATTTAATGAAGCAATATGCTCTTTTAAAAACTGAGCTGAATCTTCATCGTTTTCGGCATTGACATATTGCTCATAAGCAGTCAATGAAACCTTAGAATCAACAATCATTTTTTTATTATCAGGTAAGTGAATGATTACATCTGGACGTAACCGTAGTTGATTTCCTGTTTCATCCGCAAAACTTTTTTCCATTTCATATTCACGCCCTTTTTCTAAACCAGACTTTTCTAAAACACGTTCTAATACTAACTCTCCCCAATTTCCTTGAGTTTTATTATCACCTTTCAATGCTTTGGTTAAGTTAATTGCTTCTTGACTAATCTTTAAATTATTTTTACTCAATTCTTCGAGTTGTTGTTTTAATGCGGATGATTGCCTAATAGTATCTTTATGTGTGTCTTCAACTCTTTTTTCAAATTTATCAATATTACTTTGCAATGGTTTTAGTATCTCTTGAAGGTTTTTACTGTTTTGCTCCGTAAACTTAATAGATTTTTCTTCCAATATTTTATTGGCAAGATTCTCAAATTCTTTAGTGAATTTTTTTTGCAAATTTTCAACTTCTTCTTTTTGAGTGTTTAATTTTTCTTTTAAATTCTTAATCGCTTCGTCTTGGCGAATATTAACAC
>CAJXUO010000057.1 GCA_913061425.1 uncultured Lutibacter sp. | reverse complement strand
ATACTATTGATGACGGGACACCTATTGTAATGTTTGATAGAACTTCTGATAATGTACAATGTGACAAAGTAATTGCTGACGATTATAACGGTGCTTTAAGCACTGTAGATTTCCTTGCTAAAAGAGGCCATAAAAACATTGCTTTTATTTCAACTATCAGTAATTTACATATTGGAAAACAACGTTTTCTAGGATATGAAAAAGGGTTGAAAAATGCAGACTTAAAATTCAATCCAGATTTAGTGATTCATATTTTTGAAAAAGATTATAAAAAATATGAAGCTATTTTAACGCCCTTTTTTAAGAATAATAAAATTGATAGTGTAATTGCTCTTGGTGAATCTCTAGCCATCGCAGCGATGAAATCAGCCATAAAAAATAACCTCAACATCCCAAGAGATATTTCTGTAATTGCTTTTTCAAACGGAATTTTAGCAAGACATTCTAGCCCTAAATTAACAACCGTTAGTCAGCATGGAGAAATAATGGGAGAAACTGCAGCAAAAATGCTGATTGAAAAATTAGAAAAAAAGCAACAGGAAATAATTACTACAGTGATTAAAACTGATTTAGTTATTAGAAATTCTACAAGGTAATTTTAACGACCAATCCTTCATTTGCACGGATGTTAAAAACCGTACTATCTTCAAATATTAAATACTGTCCTTTTATACCTTTCAAGACACCTTGATACGTTGGTGTTTTAATCAAATTTAAACTTTTAACCTTTTGAGGATATTGATTTACTGGAAAATTAATTTGCGTTTCCTTTATGTTTTTATCTAAGTAATATTCTTTTACTTCATCTGGAATATATTGTGATAATTTCTCTTTTTCCACTACCAAATCAGCATCAGTAATATCATTTGTCAACATCTTTCTCCAATTTGTTGTATCAGATACATATTGTTTTAACGCAACTTCTGTTATCCCTGCCAAATATCTATTTGGAACCTCAACTATTTCAATTGCTTCATGCGCTCCTTGATCAATCCAACGTGTAGGAATTTGAGATTTTCTGGTTACTCCAACTTTAACATCACTAGAATTGGCTAAATAAACAATATGTGGTTTTAACTGCATCTTTTTTTCAAACTCTAAATCTCTATCTTCTTTTCCTAAATGCGCAGTACTTAGTTCTGGTTTCAGTATCCAATCTCCAGCATTTGGTGTTTCAAAAAAACAACTTTTACAAAACCCTTGACGATATATTTGCTTGTCAAGATGACAATTTAAACATTCGTATTTAACAAACGACATGGTTATTTCTTTATCCAATAACTGATTCATATTAATAAAATCAGTCTCCATATCTAAAAAGTATTGAACCGTTTTGTCATTAGAAGTCATCATTTTTTTAAGTACACCTTGATATTGCATAATATATTTGTATTTTTAACTCGATAAAGATAATCAATATCCAATGGCAATACCAATAGTAAACTCCATTATTTCTTGGTTTTTAAAAAAACGTATTCATCAAATAGATCTATTTGTAAAGTACCCTATTGATGTGCAAGAAGAATTATTCCATCAATTAATTTTTACTTCTAAAAGCACTGAGATTGGTAAACAATTTGATTTTGAAACCATTAAAAATTATCAAACATTTACAGAGAGAATCCCTATTCAAAAATACGAATCCTTTGAGCCTTTTATAGAAAGAGCAAGAAAGGGTGAGCAAAACTTATTTTGGAATACCAATATTAAATGGTTTGCAAAATCAAGTGGAACAACCAATGCTAAAAGTAAATTTATTCCCGTAAGTGACGAGGCAATTGAAGATTGCCATATGAAAGCAGGAAAAGACATGTTGTGCTTATATATAAACAACAATCCAAACACTCAATTGTTTACAGGTAAAGGCTTACGTCTTGGTGGAAGTTCTGCTGTTTATGAAGATAAGAACTCCTATTTTGGAGATTTATCTGCAATAATAATTGAGAATATGCCTTTTTGGGCCGATTTAAGTAGCGCTCCTAAGCAAGAAACTGCTTTAATGAGCGAATGGGAAACTAAAATGGAGGCTATTATTAATGAAACTATAAATGAAAATATCACCAGTTTAATTGGCGTCCCTTCTTGGATGCTAGTACTACTAAATAGGGTGTTAGAAAAAACAGGAAAAGATACTATTTTGGAGGTTTGGCCAAACCTTGAAGTTTATTTTCATGGAGGTGTAAACTTCAATCCATATAGAGAACAGTTTGAAAAATTGATTCCAAAAAAAGACTTTAAATACTACGAAACATATAATGCTTCAGAAGGTTTTTTTGCAATTCAAGATCAAAATGGCTCTAAAGAATTATTGCTAATGCTTGATTATGGAATCTTTTATGAATTTATTCCAATGGATTCTTATGAAGGGGAAAAATCGACCGCTATTCAACTTTCAGATGTTGAACTTGACACCAATTACGCATTAGTTATCACCACAAACGGAGGCTTATGGAGGTATTTGATTGGAGACACAATTAAATTCACTTCACTAAAACCATATAGGATAAAAATAACTGGACGTACAAAACATTTTATCAATGTATTTGGTGAAGAATTGATTATTGAAAATGTTGAAGAAGCGCTAAAAAAAGCGTGTAAAAAAACCAAAGCAACAATTATTGATTTCACAGTCGCTCCAATTTTTATGAAAGGTAAATCTAATGGCGGACATGAATGGATGATTGAGTTTAGTAAAGTGCCAAAAAATATTGACTATTTCACTGAACTATTAGACAATGCGTTGAAATCCATTAATTCTGATTATGAAGCAAAACGCTATAATAACATGACGTTGGGAATGCCAAAAGTACACCAAGCAAGAAAAGACTTGTTTTATGATTGGTTAAAAATGAAAGGGAAATTAGGAGGACAACACAAAATTCCTAGACTTTCAAATAAGCGTGATTTTATGGAAGAGTTATTGCAATTATAAATTATGACGAGGAATTAAATTTTCCTTTCAATTACATAATTCACCATTTTTACAAGTGAATCTTTATACTCAGAATCTGGATATGGGATTAAAATATCCAAAGCTTGTTGTTGATACTCTTCCATTTTAGAAGTTGTATACTCAATTCCGCCTTTTTCTTTTACAAATTTGATAACCTCTTTAACTCGTTGCTTATTCTTATTATGATTCTTCACAGAATTGATTAGCCATTTTTTCTCAGAAGGCTCACAATTGTTAAGGGTATAAATCAAAGGAAGTGTCATTTTTTGCTCTTTGATATCTATTCCTGTTGGCTTTCCAATTTTTTCATCAGAATAATCAAACAAGTCATCTTTTATTTGAAACGCAATACCTATTAACTCACCAAACTTACGCATACGCTCAATTTCATCTGCTTCGCTTCCAACTGATGCTGCTCCAATACCACAACAAGCGGCAATTAAAGTTGCCGTCTTTTGGCGAATAATATCAAAATAAATAGCTTCTGTAATATCTAATTTTCTGGCTTTTTCTATCTGTAGTAATTCTCCTTCACTCATTTCTCTAACCGCAACAGAAATCAGTTTTAAAATATCAAAATCATCATTATCTATTGATGTCAATAACCCTTTTGACAATAAATAATCGCCTACTAAAACAGCAATTTTATTTTTCCACAAAGCATTTAAAGAGAAGAAACCTCTTCTTCGATTACTATCATCAACTACATCATCATGCACCAAAGTTGCAGTATGAATCAATTCAATTACAGATGCTCCTCTATACGTTCGTTCTTCAAATTTACCATTAGAAACCATCTTTGCAACTAAGAACACAAACATTGGACGCATTTGCTTTCCTTTTCTTCTTACAATATAGTGTGTAATTCTGTTGAGTAACGGAACATTAGAAATCATTGCCTCTTTGAATTTTGATTCAAAGAGTTCCATTTCTTTTAAAATGGGTTGTTTTATGTATTCAACTAGTTTCATTAAGATAACTCAAAAATAAGAAAATATAGATTGTTCACCTTGTTAAAAATAACAATAAATTTATTTGGCTTTATTTGCTAATTGACCACATGCTGCATCAATATCTTTACCTCTGCTTCGTCTAACATTCACAACGATATCATTCATTTCCAAAATACTTACATAATCATCAATCGCTCTTTTGGGAGCTTGCTGAAATTCACCATCATCTATTGGATTGTATTCTATAATATTGACTTTACAAGGCACATGTTTACAATACTGAACCAAAGCGTCTATATCTTTTCGTGTATCATTAATACCTTCCCAAACGATATACTCATATGTAATCATTTTTTGTGTTTTTTCATACCAATAGATCAATGCATCTCTTAAATCGTCTAAAGGAAAAGTTTCATTAAAAGGCATTATTTGAGTACGAACGGCATCGATTGCAGAATGTAATGAAACGGCCAAATTAAATTTAACCTCATCATCAGCCATTTTTCTAATCATTTTTGGCACACCAGAAGTAGATACTGTAATTCGTTTTGGCGACATCCCTAAGCCTTCTGGAGATGTAATTTTATCTATAGATTTAATTACGTTGTTATAATTCATCAATGGCTCTCCCATTCCCATAAAAACAACATTCGTAAGTTTTCTATTGTGATACAATAAACTTTCTTGATTTATTGCCGCAACTTGATCGTAAATTTCATCTGGATTTAAATTTCGCATTCTTTTTAAACGAGAAGTTGCACAAAACTTACAATCTAAACTACAACCAACTTGGCTAGAAACACATGCTGTTGTTCTAGTGTCTGTTGGAATTAAAACAGACTCTACCATTAAACCATCATGTAATCTTATGGCATTTTTAATCGTACCATCTTTACTACGTTGCATTTCGTCAACGCTTATATGATTAATCACGAAGTTTTCTTCAAGAATCACTCTTGTCTCTTTGGAGATATTTGTCATATCCTCAAAAGAATGAGAAACCTTGCTCCAAAGCCACTCATATACTTGATTACCTCTAAACGCTTTATCTCCATTTTCTACAAAAAAATCGCGAAGTTGATCTTTAGAAAGTGATCGTATGTCCTTTTTTTTATCCTTCATCTTTAAGAAATCTATTTATAAAATGGCTAATTTTAATAGGTAAACAAGATATATAAAATTCATTAAACTGTTAAAAAAAACCCGCTAAAAGCGGGTTGAAGTTTTTAATTATATAATCAACATGGCATCACCATAAGAATAGAATTTATAATTTTCTTTTATAGCTTCTGCATATGCTTCTTTTAAGAAATCATGACCAGCAAAAGCTGAAGCCATCATCATTAATGTAGATTTAGGCATATGGAAATTAGTTATCATACAGTTTGCAATAGAAAAATCATGTGGAGGGAAAATAAATTTATTTGTCCATCCTTCAAAAGTATTTAAACGCCTGTTTGAAGAAACAGTACTTTCTAAAGCTCTCATTGATGTTGTACCAACAGCACAAACTCTACGTTTATTATCTAAAGCATCGTTTACTAATTTAGTTGCAGATTCTGGAACGTTAATTTGTTCAGAATCCATTTTGTGTTTAGATAAATCTTCTACTTCTACTGGATTAAAAGTTCCTAAACCAACATGTAAAGTAACTTTAGCAAAATCTATCCCTTTTATTTCCAATCTCTTTAACAAATGCTTAGAAAAGTGTAATCCTGCAGTTGGAGCAGCAACAGACCCTTCATGCTCAGCATAAATTGTTTGATATCTTTCTTTATCTTTTGACTCTACAGATCTTTTAATATATTTAGGAAGAGGTGTTTGACCTTCTTTCTTCAAACGTTTTCTAAACTCTTCATAACTACCATCAAACAAAAAACGAAGTGTACGTCCTCTAGAAGTTGTATTGTCTATTACCTCAGCGACAAGACTTTCATCTTCACCAAAAAATAATTTATTTCCAATTCTAATTTTTCGCGCAGGATCAACTAAAACATCCCATAAACGTTGCTCTTCGTTTAATTCTCTTAATAAGAAAACTTCAATTCTAGCACCCGTTTTTTCCTTTTCACCATATAACCTTGCAGGAAAAACTTTAGTATCATTCAACACCATTAAATCACCTTCATCAAAATAGTTGATCAAATCTTTAAACATTTTATGCTCAATAGTTTGGTCTTTTCTGTTTAAAACCATTAAACGAGATTCATCGCGATGTTCTGCTGGATACTCCGCTAATAACTCTTCTGGTAATTCAAAACCGAATTTAGATAATTTCATATGTGTGTATAGTTTGTTTTTAAAGCAGGCAAATATACAACATTGACATAGGCGTTGTCAAGTGTTTAGGCCAAAAATATTATTTTGTGAGTTTTTGAATGTCTAACCAGAAATTTGGATACGACTTTGACACTACTTCTGCGTCTTCTATTTCTAAATTAGTTTTTAGTAATAATGGCGCAAAAGCCATTGCCATTCTATGGTCATTATACGTCTCAACTTTGATGTTTTTCTTAATTATTGATGCTGCTTTTAAAGTCAAACTTTCATCAGTAATTAAAATTTCTGCACCAAACTTTTCCAACTCTGTTTTAAGCGCTACTAATCTATCTGTTTCTTTAATTTTTAATGTATGCAACCCTTTTAAATGACATGCTAAACCAAGACCAAAACAAGTGACAGCAATGGTTTGTGCAATATCTGGAGCATTACTTAAATCAAAAGATATATTTTGAAGTTGTAAGCGACTTTCAACTTTGGTTAATGTAATTGAATTTTTATTAAACGTTGTTTTAACTCCAAAACTTTTATAGATTTCAGCCAAAACAGCATCACCTTGTAAGCTTGTTTTTTTATATGAACTCAATGTCAAAGTTGCTCCCTTACTCAAAGCAACCAAACTATAATAATATGAAGCAGAACTCCAATCTGATTCAACAGTAATCAGTTTATTTTCTATCGTCTTTTTTGCCTTTACAGTAATTGTGTTTTGCTCCCAAACGCTTTCAATTCCTATTTCGGAAAGCAAACTTAACGTCATTTTTATATAAGGAACAGAAGTTACTTCGCCTTCAAATTCTAATTTCAAACCGTTTTCAAGACTAGAAGCAATTAATAACAAGGCAGAAATATATTGACTACTTACACTACCATTAATTATAATTGTATCCTTTGTGAGTTTTTTACCACTAATTTTTAATGGCGGAAAACCTTCATTCTCCATGTATTCAATTTCTGCACCTAATAATCTTAAAGCGTCTACCAAAATTTTGATTGGTCGTTCTTTCATACGCTTTGAACCTGTCAAAACAGTTTCTCTTCCTTGAGCAATAGAAAAATAGGCAGTTAAAAAACGCATCGCAGTTCCTGCATGATGCACATCAACAATTTCTGACAGTGACGAAAGTGCTGTTCTCATTACAGCAGTATCATCAGATTCTCCAAGATTTTCTATAGCAATATTTTTATAAAATTGCTGTAAAATTAATAAGCGATTTGATTCACTTTTAGAGCCTGTAATTGTAATTGAACCCTCAAGCGGTTCGGTATAGTGAGATAATTTTAAGTTCAAAAGTTACTTCTTTATAAGTTTATAATAAACGGCCATAAACAACCCATACATTAATGACATTACAACTTGAAGTTGCACAAAAGGTTGCCATTTACCATCTATCAAATATTCATTATTCATGCCTTCAATTCCATTGAAACGAAAAAATCCCATTCCTAATTTAAGTAGTGTTACAATCACAAAAAAAATGATTGAAAAACGAAGAAATAGATGTAAAAAGCGAGCGTTTTTATATCTGTCTCTTATACACATCTGACGCTGCCGACGAATAGAGAGGTGTA
>CAJXUO010000056.1 GCA_913061425.1 uncultured Lutibacter sp. | reverse complement strand
GTCAGATGTGTATAAGAGACAGGGCTTTAGTTATATAATCTAACTCAGGAAAATTTCTTTTTAAAAAATCATTTCCTTTCGTGTAAATAGAGTCTTGTCTTTGTGCAGCTTTAGGGCCATAGTCAGCATAAAACTTTTTGACATTTCCCATTCCATTTGTTATTTTGGCAATCACAGGAAAACCTGTAACTCCTTCATAATCAAGTTTGTCTAAACGAGGATTGTTTTTCATGTTTATGAAAATTTGTGTTGTACGAGATTCTTTTCCTCCACGTGCAAAAGAAATAGTCATTGAGTCATTACTCTTTATAACAGGTTCATCGTTTAATTTAATAGTACTCCAACGATTATTTAAAATCGAATCATTGTGAATTCCAAATTGTACTACAAACTTTGGTAAAACTCGATACAAAGCAATATCAGTATAGAAATCATGTTTTATAAGTTGATATAGTCTATCAACACCATTTGGCGACCATTCTCTTTTTGCTTCTATATCAAAATTTCCCTGCGTAGTTTCAAAACGTGCTTTAAAATATTCTGGGGCTTTTTCTTGTGTCCATTTTTCTTTGAAAATTTTTGGACTACAAGAAACAAGTAAAACGAATAGGATGAGGTAAGTAAATTGCTTCATTACTCTTTTGTATAATTAAATGTTACAGTTTCTACTGAACCATTCTCTTTGTCAATATCTACGTAAATATTCATTTCGTTTTCAGAAACTCTTTCGAATGTCATGCCTTCAAAAACAACGGTATCGGCTGTAATTTCTTTTAAAGGAAAATCAACGGTTTCATCTTTGGTTTCCCAGCCTTTCAAATTCCCATGAAAGTGTTTTAATTGTAATACAAGAGAATTTTCAATTTCTCTGATAATTTCAATTTCATAAAATGACACAGTACCATCTTTTATCAATTTGAATGTAGCCATCATAGAATCTCCAGATGGTTTGCTCCAATTTTCTTCAGTGATACCTCCAAATGCTTCACCTTTCCAATTTCCAGCAATCCAAGCGACATTTTCTAGAACAGGCTCTAAAGTTTCTACGTCTTCAATAACTTCAATTTCTTGGTTAGAATTATCAATTTCAGTTTTTTCTCCAACAATTGCAATTCTATTCCCATTAGGACTCGTGGCTAATCTTGTAATATTTTTAACTCCATATTTTTTAAGTGATGCAACTTTTTTCCAACGTATATCTGTTGTTGGATTTAATTTGTATAAAACATCACCTCTTCCCATCAATATAGTTCCATTGATAGTCCAGCAGAGATCTTTTGAATTGGGTAAAGTATAGGCTATAAGTTCAGTTTCTTTAGTATTTGGGTTTAATGATCTTATTTCCCATTTGTCATTTGTCATACTGATGTAACTCACAAATTCACTTTTTGGGATTTTGTGTAATGACCGACCAATATTAGTATCAATTTTGTAGTTTTTTTGTTCACTAAAATCAGTAATATAGAGAGATAAACCTCCATCTTCTAAAACTGATGAAACAATTATTTTTTCATTAAACCAAGTGTGGTAGCCAATAGTAATATCATCAACTAAAGGTTTTGAAACATTTTTTTTTAAATTATAAATATATAGTTTTTGTGTGCCATCTTTTTCTAATTTTATTGCTGAGGCTCTATTTCTTTTAGGAATTTTTAATGGAGAATATTCGCTTCCTTCAGTTGCTGAAATCCATTTCATTCTTCCAGTTTCAATATCATATTTCACAATATCTGTTTGCCCATTTCTTGTACCAGAATAAAATAAAATATCCTGATTCATAAATGATGGTTGGTTGTCATAGCCCTCATTGTCAGAAATATTTTTAAAATTTGAGAGTAAAAGTTGCCCGTCTTTTAATGATAAATCAAACAAAAAAACATCAGTGTTTGGTTGTGCGTAACTAATAATAGATAGGAGAAGTAATATGTAACTAAGTGATTTTTTCATCAAAAAATTGTTTAGAAGTATCCAAAAGTAACAAAAAAATCCCAAAGCAATGCTTTGGGATTCTGAATTAAAATCAAAATCTAAAACTAAAAACAGTATTTGTTTTCTGCTTTAACTTTTTCTGCAATTTCATTTCTTAAATCAACAATATCTGGATAGTTAGTATACTTTGTGAAACGTTTAAGTCCCATTAACATCATACGTTGTTCATCACCTTCAGCAAAAGAAATAATACTTTCTTTCCCTTTGCTTTCAACAATACCTACAGCATTATATAAATATAATTTTGACATCGCTATTTGAACAGCTTGCTCTTTTTCACTAGTACGCTTTACATTTTTTTCAGTTCTTAAAATTGTAGATTCTGCCATATATATTTCAATCAATATATCTGCAGCAGCAATTAGTAGTTGTTGGTGATCTTCTAGGTCTGGACCATATTTTTGAACAGCACCACCTGCAACCATTAAGAAAGTTTTCTTCAATTTCGCAATCATTTCCTTTTCTTCAGTAAATAATACTGAATAGTATGGAGTGTCAAAAGAAGGAATGCCTAATAATTCTTGTTGAACTTCACTTGCAGGGCCTAATAAATCTACATGACCTTTCATTGCCTTTTTTACAAGCATCCCAACAGATAGCATTCTGTTAATTTCGTTAGTTCCTTCATATATACGAGCAATACGAGCATCTCTCCATGCAGATTCCATTGGTGCTTCTTCAGAGAATCCCATTCCCCCAAAAATTTGAATACCTTCATCTGCACAATTTTGTACATCTTCAGATACGGCAACTTTAAGAATAGAACATTCTATAGCATATTCTTCTACACCTTTTAATTCTGCATCTTGATGAGTATTTCCAGCAGCTTCGCGCATTGCTATACGATCTTCTATATTTTTTGCTGCTCTATATGTTGCAGATTCACCTGCATATGTATTTGTAGTCATCTCAGCTATTTTAATTTTAATAGCACCAAAATCTGAAATAGGAGTTTTAAATTGTTTACGCTCATTAGCATAATTTACACCAATACTTGTAATTCTACGTTGAGAATCTAAACAAGCAGCAGCTAGTTTGATACGACCAACATTTAATGAGTTCATTGCAATTTTAAATCCATTACCTCTTTCAGATAGCATGTTCTCAATAGGGACAACTGTGTCATTAAAGAATACTTGACGAGTAGATGATGCACGAATACCTAATTTGTGTTCTTCTTCACCCATCGTAATTCCATTTTCAGGATTGTTTTCTACAATAAATCCTGTAATGTTTTTATCATTTTCGATACGAGCAAAAACAATCATCAAACTACAAAAACCTGCGTTTGAAATCCACATTTTTTGTCCGTTTATCTTATATGATTTACCATCTTCAGAAAGAACAGCAGTAGTTTTTCCTGAATTCGCATCTGATCCCGCTCCAGGTTCAGTAAGGCAATATGCGCCAAACCATTCTCCTGTTGCTAGTTTAGGAACATATTTTAATTTTTGTTCTTCTGTACCATATAGTGTAATTGGCATTGTTCCAATTCCTGTATGTGCTCCAAAAGCGGTACTGAAAGATCCTGTTCCACTTGAAATATAATCACAAGTTAATACTGTTGAGACAAATCCCATTCCTAGTCCACCATAAGCTTCAGGAACTGCAACACCTAAAAACCCAAGTTCTCCAGCTTTCCCCATTACTTCTTCAGTCAATGCAAAGTCTTTTGCTTCAAATCTCGCTTTGTGAGGGATAATTTCTCGGTCATTAAATTCCATGACTGCCTCTTTCATCATTTGTTGCTCCTCTGAAAAATCTTCAGGAGTAAAAACATCTTCACACTTTGTTTCTCTTACAAGGAATTGACCTCCTCTTAATAAATCTGCCATTTTTTCTTTTTTCTCTTAGTTTAAAAACTCATAAATACCACAAGCGCCTTGTCCAGTTCCAACACACATCGTTACTGCACCATATTTGCCTTGCATATTTCTCTTACGCATTTCATCAAATAGTTGTACTGATAGTTTTGCTCCAGTACAGCCTAATGGATGACCTAATGCAATTGCACCACCATTAACATTTACTAATTCTTGATTTATATTTAATTCTCTCATTACCGCTAATGATTGTGAAGCAAAAGCTTCATTTAATTCAATTAATTCTAAATCTTCTAGTTTTAATCCTGCTTGTTTCAATGCTTTTGGAATTGCTTTTACAGGACCAATCCCCATAATTCTAGGTTCAACTCCTGCTGCAGCATAGTTAACCATTCTTGCAATTGGTTCTATGTTTAGTTCTTTTACCATTTCTTCACTCATAATCAATACAAATGCTGCTCCATCACTCATTTGAGAAGAGTTTCCTGCAGTTACGCTTCCACCAGCAGCAAATACTGCTCTTAACTTTGCAAGAGCTTCTTTACTTGTTCCAGCACGTGGACCTTCGTCTTTATTTACAGTATATGATTTCGTTGCTTTTTTTCCATTAGCATCCACAAAAGTTTGTTCTACATTTATTGGAACAATTTGGTCTTGAAAACGATTTTCTGCTTGTGCTTTTAATGCTTTCATATGTGAATTGAATGCGAATTCATCTTGATCTTCACGAGATACTTTAAATTGATTGGCTACTGCTTCAGCAGTATTCCCCATTCCCCAATAATAATCTTCATGACCTGAACTTGCAGTATTGTAATTTAATTCTGGTTTAAATCCTGTCATAGGAACCGAACTCATACTTTCTGCACCACCTGCAATAATACAATCAGCCATTCCTGCTTGAATTTTCGCAACTCCCATACCTATAGTTTCTATTCCAGACGAACAAAAACGATTTACAGTTACTCCAGGAACATCAATAATGTCTAATCCCATTAAAGAAATTAAACGTGCCATATTTAATCCTTGAGCTCCTTCTGGCATTGCGTTCCCAACGATTACATCGTCAATCCGAGTTTTGTCAAAGTTTGGCAATTCACCCATCATATATTTAATGGTTTCTGCGGCTAGCTCATCAGTTCTTTTAAAACGGAACACACCTTTAGGTGCTTTACCTACGGCTGTTCTATATGCTTTTACTATATATGCTGTTTTCATCTTTTTAATTTCTTAATGGTTTACCAGTTTTTAACATGTGTTGAATACGTTCTAAAGTTTTACGTTCTGTACATAAACTTAAGAATGCTTCACGTTCTAGGTCTAATAAGTATTGTTCTGAAACTTTGGTAGGTTCTGACAAGTCACCACCAGCCATAACATAACCTAATTTATTTGCTATTTTTTGATCGTGTTCTGAAATATAATGACTTGCATTCATAGAATCAGTTCCTACTAAGAACATTCCTAATGCTTGCTTACCTAAAACCAAAACATCATTTCGTTTAACAGGTTGCGTATAACCAGATTCAGCCATTAATTTTGCATGTGCTTTTGCAGTTGCAATTTGAAGGTCTTTATTTACCACAACAACATCTTTTCCTTTTTGCAACAATCCTAAATCAAAAGCTTCGTATGCAGAAGTAGATACTTTTGCCATACCAATTGTTAAGAAATGTTCTTGTAATACATTTAATTGAACATCACCTTTGTGAAATAAATCAGAGGCTCTTAAAGCCATTTCTTTTGATCCACCACCTCCAGGAATAACACCAACACCAAACTCAACTAAGCCCATATAAGTTTCTGCTGCTGCAACAACTTTATCAGCATGTAATGATATTTCACAACCACCTCCAAGTGCCATTCCGTGTGGAGCAGCAATCGTTGGGATTGAAGAATAACGCATACGCATCATTGAGTCTTGGAAATACTTGATAGCCATATTCAATTCATCATACTCTTGCTCAGCAGCCATCATGAAAATCATTCCAATATTTGCTCCTACTGAGAAATTAGCAGCTTGATTACCTACAACCAATCCTTGGAAATCTTTTTCAGCGATATCGATAGCTTTATTTAATCCCGCAAGTACATCTCCACCAATTGTATTCATTTTTGATTGGAACTCAACATTTAAAATTCCATCTCCTAAATCTTCTACAACTACGCCTGAATTCTTAAATACTTCATTTGATTTACGAATATTATCTAAAATGATAAATGAATCTTGTCCAGGTTTTTTTGTTTGTTTTTTAGAAGGGATATCATAATAAAATGTTGCTCCTTCCTGAATTGTATAAAACGATTTATTTCCAGAAGAAAGCATATCATTAACCCAAGCACTAGGTTCTAAACCTTCACTTTTCATAATTTCAATTCCTTTTTCCAAACCTATTGCATCCCAAATTTGGAAAGGACCATGTTCCCAACCAAATCCTGCTTTCATTGCATCATCAATTTTATAAAGTTCGTCAGAAATTTCTGGGATTCTATTAGATACATAAGCAAATAATGCAGAGAAGCTTTTTCTATAAAACGCTCCTGCTTTATCTTTTCCTGAAACTAAAACTTTAAATCGATCTACAACTTTATCAATAGTTTTAGTCATTTCTAAAGTAGCAAAATTGGCTCTTTTCTTAGTTCTATATTCTAAGGTGTTTAAATCTAAAGAAAGAATTTCTTTTTTGCCTTCGGCAGAAACAGATTTTTTATAAAACCCTTGTCCAGTTTTACTTCCTAACCATTTATTATCCATCATTGTATTGATGAAATCTGGTAATTTGAATAACTCTAAACGTTCATCATCTTTACAATTTTCTCCGATTCCGTTGGCAACATGTACCAATGTATCTAAACCTACAACATCAACTGTACGGAAAGTTGCAGACTTAGGACGACCGATTACAGGACCTGATAACTTATCAACCTCTTCAATCGTTAAATCCATTTCTTTAACTGCATTAAACAAACTCATGATGCTAAAAATTCCAACTCTATTTCCAATAAATGCTGGAGTATCTTTAGCAACTACTGATGTTTTTCCTAAAAATTGTTCACCATATCCATTTAAGAATTCTAAAACTGAAGCATCCGTTTTTGGTCCAGGAATGATTTCAAATAGTTTTAAGTAACGTGCAGGATTGAAAAAGTGTGTTCCGCAGAAATGTTTCTGGAAATCTTCAGAACGGCCTTCATTCATAAACTTTATTGGAATACCAGAAGTATTAGAAGTAATCAACGTTCCTGGAGTTCTATATTTTTCTAGTTTTTCAAAAACTTGTTGTTTGATATCTAAGCGTTCAACAACAACTTCCATAATCCAATCAACATCTTTTATCTTAGCAATATCATCATCAAGATTACCAGTAGTAATTCTATCGGCAAATTTTTGATTATATATAGGAGAAGGTTTAGATTTTAACGATGCTTTTAAAGCGTCGTTTACCAACCTATTTCTTACAATTGAATCTTCAAGAGTTAATCCTTTTGCTTTTTCTTTATCATTTAATTCTCTTGGTACAATATCTAGTAATAAAACTTCTACACCAATATTGGCAAAATGACATGCAATACCACTTCCCATAATTCCGGAACCAATAATTGCGATTTTTTTAATTCTACGTTTCATGTGTTTTGACTATTTTTTTAGAATACTTTCTTTAAAAATGACTCTTTTATTAATGAGTTTATTTATTGTTTCTGTAACTTCAAAGAAGTTGTTAATTTTTTCTTCTGATATGGTTTCTCGTATTGCTTGATTAAAAGTGATTACAGTTTCTTTAGAGATTTCACGCATTTCCTTACCGTAATCTGTAAGTTTAATAATTACACCTCTTCCATCATCTGGGTTTTTCTCTCTACATATTGCACCTTTCTCTTCCATTGTTTTTAAAATCCTTGATAAACTAGTAGGTTCCATTCCCATAAGTGGCCCAAGAGATGTAGACGGTGTTCCGTTCTCTGTATCAATATTTAAT
>CAJXUO010000055.1 GCA_913061425.1 uncultured Lutibacter sp. | reverse complement strand
TAACATATTTATGTTGACCTTGCCGGATTTATGTCAGCTTTGACAATAAAATATAATTTATTTGTGTTTCACAATTAAAGAAAGAAGGTTATCAATAGAACATTTTTAATAAACTCTAACGATTCTTGTATAAAAAAACAATTAGCAACCTATGGTTTTCCGTATTAAAATACTTTAAGAAAGCTTGATTAATTTTGTGATAGGGGTGTTATTTTTAAATTTTTTTTGGGGTGTTATTTTGGTTTTTCACCATCAAATTTACTTTCATTTACAAGTGCTTAACCTAATTTTTAAGGTGTATAATCACTAAATGAAAATTATTTGAAATAGTTAGATGTGTTGAGGTTATAGGTAATATGCTATTCTACGAAGATGACCCCTAAAAAGAAAAGGGGTTTATTTAGACAGTGGGGCTTAGGTTTATAAAACTTTTGGGCTGATTTTTTTGGCTTTTTATAAAACTATGGTGTAAGTTCTTTTTATTTTGCTCCCTAATTCTGACATTGTAATAGATTATTGACAAGATAGTAAGCGGTTTCTGCTCTCAGACTTAATTAAGTGAATACACTCACATAGCGAGCTTTTAAAAAATGGTTGGCAAATGGTTGGCAAGATTACTAATAATAAATCCGCAATCTACTTATTAAAAGCGAATTACGGATCTTACTAGTTGTCCCACAAGGACTCGAACCTTGAATGTCGGTACCAAAAACCGGTGTGTTACCAATTACACCATGGGACAATTTCGGGTGCAAATTTAAAGCAAAGTTTTAAATCGCCAAACATTTTTTTAATTTTTTATTAATCAATTAATTTTAACAAGATTTTAATACAACATCTATTGTATTAACGTTTTACATCATAACTATTTTTTAGTAATTTCGCCAATGATAAAAAAAAATGTATGTCTTCATTGAATCACAATAAATTAAACGCCATTTTAGGATGGTCTGCATTTGCAATTGCACTTATAACTTATACACTAACTTTAGAACCTACTGTTAGCTATTGGGATTGCGGAGAATATATCTCTACAGCAGTGAAATTAGAAATTGGTCATCCACCAGGAGCGCCATTATTTCAAATGCTTGGAGCGTTTTTTGCAATGTTCACTTCAGATGTAACACAAGTTGCCTATATGGTAAACTTTATGTCTGCATTAGCAAGTGCATTTACCATATTATTTTTGTTTTGGACAATTACTTCCTTAGCCAAAAAAATGGTTGCAAAATCTGAAGAAATTTCTCAAAGTAAATCATACGCAATTCTTGGTAGTGGCCTTGTCGGCTCACTTGCATACTGCTTCTCTGATAGCTTCTGGTTTAGCGCTGTAGAAGGTGAAGTATACGCGATGTCATCTTTTTTAATGGCCTTATTATTTTGGTTAGCATTGCGCTGGGAAGCTGAAATGCACAAACCACAAGGCAATAAGTGGCTGCTGCTTATAAGCTTTGTAGTTGGTCTTTCATTTGGAGTACATATACTGTCTCTACTGGTAATTCCTTCAATAGTATTTATATACTTTTATAAGAACTATAAGGATATAACTCCAAAAAAATTCATCCTTGCAAATATTGCATCAATTACCGTTTTACTATTTGTATTTAAATTTTTATTCCCATTTACATTAAAATATTTTAGTGCTTTAGAATTGTTTTTTGTGAACTCAATTGGATTACCCTTTAACTCTGGAAGTATTATAGCAATGGTAGCATTAGTTTCAGCATTCTTCTTTGGATTAAATTATACACGGAAAAAAGATTTAATACATGCAAACACATTAATCCTTTCAGTACTCTTTGTTATGATTGGATTTTCTTCTTGGTTAATGTTGCCAATTAGAGCCAATGCAAACACAACAATAAATGAAAACAATCCTTCTAGTGCTAGAGAGTTATTAGCCTATTATAATCGTGAGCAATATGGAGATGCTAGTGTGTTTTATGATAAATACTACTCGCTGTATTACAAACGAGATCAAGATAAAACCGAGCCATTTGTAGATGACAAGCCAAAATATGAAAAGGATAAAAAGTCGGGAAAATATATAATCGTTAATGATTATAAAAATGCCAACCCAAATTTTAGTGACCGTCACAAAGGGATTATTCCGAGAATGGTTGATCCATCTCCAAGCGTAGTCAGAAACTACAAAGCGATTGCTGGAATTCCTCAAAGTAGTAAAAGACGACCAACTTTTATTGAGAATATCACTTTTATGGTAGATTATCAGTTTGGGTATATGTATGGCCGCTATTTTATGTGGAATTTTGTTGGAAGACAAAACGATATTCAAGGAAAATTAGACATTCATGATGGAAACTGGCTAAGTGGAATTGACTTTATAGACGAAATGCGTTTGGGCCCTCAATCAAATTTACCTGAAGACATTGCAGACAATAAAGGTCGAAATACCTATTATTTCTTTCCATTTATTTTAGGGATAATTGGTCTTGTATTCCAATTAAAAAAAGATAAAAATAATTTTTACACACTGCTTCTTTTCTTTGCTTTTACGGGCTTAGCAATTATATTTTACACAAACCCTAAACCTTTTGAACCAAGAGAAAGAGATTATGCAATTGTAGGCTCCTTCTATATTTTTGCAATTTGGATAGGCTTTGGAGTGTTCTCTCTTTATGAAATATTAAAAGAAATTGCTCCTAAAAAAATTGTAGCAATTGGTAGCACAACACTTTGTTTGTTGGCAGTTCCTGTTTTAATGGCATTTCAAAATTGGGATGACCATGATCGTTCTGGAAGATACACGTCTCATTTAAATGCTAAAGCATATTTAGACTCTTGCCAAGAAAATGCAATTATGTTTACCATTGGAGATAATGACACATTCCCTCTTTGGTATATGCAAGAAGTTGAAGATTACAGAACAGATATCAAATTGGTGAATTCAAGTCTTTTTGCGACAGATTGGTATATAGATCAAATGAAAAGAGCGACCTATAAAGCTCCTCCAATACCATCTCAACTTGAACATGATGAATATAGATATGGCACTATGGATTTGGTCTATCACGTACCTCCAACAGCTCAGTTTCAAGATAGTATTATTTCTATCGATTATTTTATGCGCTGGATTCAAAGTAAAAAGGAGGTTACTTTAGTTGAAACTATTAATGACAAAATGGAAAAAACATATCCAACTAACAAAATCCGTATTCCTGTGAATAAAGAAATGGTTTTAAAAAATGGAATTGTTAAACCTGAAGATGCAGATTTAATTGTACCATATATTGATATTGAAATTGATCCAAGTGCTTTATCTAAAAACAGATTGTTAATGTTAGATATACTCGCAAACAATAATTGGGAACGACCAATATACTTTACAGGCGGCGCAAGCGCTGACGATGAGTATATATGGCTAAAAGATTATTTACAATTAGATGGTGTAGCGTTTAAATTAGTTCCTATTAGAACTCCACTGAACGATGCTAGTTTGTTTGATATGGGAAGGCTTGATGCAGACCTCAATTACGAATATTGGAAGAATATTGATTGGAAGAATATCAATGACGGTAAAATATATTTAGATCCTGAATCTCGTAGAAATGCGGTGTCATTTAGGAATAATATTTCCAGAACAGTAGAAGCGCTAATCAATAAAGAAGAATTAGAGAAGGCTGAAGAACTTTTAGACATGTCATTAGAAAAAATGCCTGTCGATGGCTTCTTACATTACGGAATGTTATTAGGTTATCCTGATGCTTATTATAAATTAAAAAAGACTGATAAAGCACGTAAAGTAAGTTTAGAATTAATCCGTAAATTTGAACAAAACTTAGAGTATTATAGTCAGTTTGAAGAGGTGTCACTAGCAGCTGTATTTGATAATATAGAAAATAATTTGTTGATGTATGATCAAATTGTAAAAACAACTGTAAGGTACGATACGGATGAATTTGGTGATAGTATTAAAGACAGATATATTAAACAATTAGAATTATTTAGTAGTTTATTAGAAGAATAAATATGCCATTTTACCTAACCAAAATTCCAACTATAATTCAACGAATATTCAAGAATTATATTTGGAGTTTTCCTTTTTCTAAAAATGATCAAAAAACTATTTATTTAACTTTTGATGATGGTCCAACAGAAGGAATTACTGAATGGACTTTAAATGAATTAAAGAAATACAATGCAAAAGCTACTTTTTTTTGTATTGGAAAAAATATTGAGAATCATCCTGGAATTTATCAAAGAATAATCACCGACGGACATTCTATTGGAAATCATACTCACAATCATTTAAATGGCTGGAAAAGTAGCAATATTCCCTATTTAAAGAATATTGAATTGGCTGACAAAGCAATTCAGAAGTTCAATAAATCGAATCTGAAAACAATAAATTCAGAACAACTCTTTCGCCCTCCTTATGGAAAAATAAAACCTCTACAAGCAAGTAAGCTCAGAGAAAATGGATATAAAATAATTATGTGGGATGTTTTAAGTGCCGATTTTGATCAGAAAATAACTGTAGAAAAATGCCTTAAGAATGTAATTGAAAATACGAAAAATAGCAGTATTGTTGTATTTCATGATAGCATAAAAGCATCAGAAAACTTAAAATATACACTTCCAAAAGTTTTGGGTTATTTTAGTAACAAAGGGTACGTTTTTAAACGTATTGCTCAACAAGATTAATCAATGTATTAGCGTCCTGCTCTCCCGTTTGTCGCCATTTCATTTCACCTTCTTTGTAAATTATAAATGTCGGATTTCCTTTAATTCTTAGCGCATTTGCAAGAATTTCATTTTTATCAACATCTATTTTAATTACTTTTGCTTTATCACCAAGAGCAGCGGCAACATCACGCAGCACAGAATGCAAATCGTCAGAAGCGTCTTTCCAGTCAGTATAAAAGTCTATTAATACTGGAATATTTGAACCAATTATCTCTCCAAATTTAGCCATAAAATTTTTAATCACCTTTTTCATTAAACTCAAAATACAGATGAAATATTCTAATTATCTGTACCTCAACTATATTATAATTAACAAATATAATATTTTTTATACATATTTACAACTATTATTAATTCCCATATTGTTAAATCAATCTTAAAGTTTAAAAAAGAAAAGGAAAAACCGAAGTGAAAATTTCGGTTTTTTTATTAATCTGCAAACTGTAATTCTCCTTTTGATTCAAGTTCTTTAAACTTTTTGACTAGATCTAACGCGTCTGGAATAACATCACTGCAAAGTATAATTAAAGACCCTTTAACAGCATTTTTAACTGCAAAGGTAATCGCTTCTTTTTCTGATGGAATAATCGTAGTTTTCTTATTTGGATCCTTCATCTTTATACCATCATTCAGCATTTTTATAAGCTCCTCTTCTGTTTTTCCACGTAAGCGCTTATCTTGACGAATAATAATTTCATCAAACATTTCTGCTGCAATACTTCCCATTTCATTATTGTCTTCTTTTCTTCTATCACCAATTCCAGCAATAATACCAACTTTGACTGTTGCGTCAAGTTCGTCAGTAAAAGTTTTGAGGGCTCTCATTCCAGCAGGATTGTGAGCGTAATCCAAGAGGATACTAAAATTTTCAAATTCAAATAAATTCAAACGCCCAGGAGTTTGAGATGCTGAAGGTATAAATGTCTCTAATCCTGCTTTCATATCCTCAATGCTTATTCCCTGAACATGAGCAGCCAAGACAGCCGCTAAAACATTCTGAATCATAAACTTTGCTTTTCCACCGTAAGTTAAAGGAATGTTTTCTGCTTTCATTAAACGCATTTTCCATTCACCTCTGCAAATAGTAACCCAACCATTTTCATAAACTGCTGTAATACCATTTAACCTTTGTAAAGCTTTTACTCTTGGATTGTTTTCATCCATAGAAAATAAAGCAACATTACAATCGACATTTCGCCTCATATCATAAACCAAATCGTCATCTGCATTTAAAATAGCATAACCATCAGGTAATACTGTTTCAGGAACCACAGCTTTTACTTTTGCCAACTGCTCTATAGTATTTATGCCTTTAAGCCCTAGATGATCCGCCGAAACATTTGTTACAACTGCAATATCACATTTTTTAAATCCTAGTCCAGCACGCAATAAACCTCCTCTTGCACATTCCAAAACAGCAAGATTTACTGTTGGATCTTTTAAAACAAACTCAGCACTTGCAGGACCCGTACAATCGCCTGTCATCAATAATCTATTTTGAATATATACACCATCACTTGTTGTGTAACCTACACGATACCCATTCATTTTAGCAATATGCGCAATCAATCTTGTAGTTGTCGTTTTTCCATTGGTTCCAGAGGTCGCAATAATAGGAATTCGACCTGTTTCTCCTTTTATTGGAAATAATTTATCAATTACTGGAGCAGCAACATTTCTTGGTAATCCTGTGGTTGGTGATAAATGCATTCTAAATCCAGGACCTGCATTCACTTCAAGTACTGCACCTCCAGTTTCAGATAATGGTTTTGAAATATCTGTAGTCATAATATCTATACCACAAATATCTAAATCTATAATTTTAGAAATACGCTCTGCCATACTTACGTTAGCAGGATGTATAATATCCGTAATATCTTCAGCCGTTCCTCCAGTGCTCAAATTCGCCGTATCTTTTAGAATTAGCCTTTCTCCTTTTGAAATAACAGAGTCTAAAGTGTAACCTGCATCTTTTATAATATTTTGTGTCAATTCGTTTGTGGTGATTTTTGTCAATACATTTTCATGTCCAAAACCACGACGTGGATCACTATTTACTTTATCAATTAATTCTTGAATCGTAGCTTTTCCATCTCCTATAACATGCGCAGGAGTCCGTATCGCTCCAGCGACTAATTGATTATTAACAACTAACAATCTATAATCTTCTCCTGTAATAAATTTCTCTACAATTATTGCTCCACTACGCGAACTCTCTTTTGCATGTCTAAATGCTACTAAAGCGTCATCAAGGTTTTGAATATCTACTGTAATTCCACGCCCATGATTTCCATCAACGGGTTTTATTACTAATGGATAACCTACATAATCACACGCTTCTTCAAGACTTCTTTCTTTACGAATAATATCTCCTTTTGGAACATCAACTTCAGCTTGTTCTAACAAATATTTGGTATCTTCTTTATCACAAGCAATTTCAACACCAATACTACTTGTTTCACTAGTTACAGTTGCTTGTATTCTTTTTTGGTTTGCTCCATAACCTAATTGGCATAATGAATATTTATTCAATCGTATCCAAGGAATTCCACGCGCTTCTGCTTCCGCAATTATAGAACCTGTACTTGGCCCTAATCTATCTGACTCCCGCAATTCACGCATTTCCTGAATATCTTCAGACATATCATAATCTTCTCCTGCAATTAAAGCTTCACAAATACGAACTGCAGCCTTAGCAGCAAAACGACCTACAGATTCTTCCATATAGGAGAACACTACATTGTAAACACCTTCTTCTCCATAACCTCTCGTTCTTCCAAAACCTGTATCCATTCCCGCTAATGTTTGAATTTCGAGCGCAATGTGTTCTGTTATGTGACCCATCCAAGTTCCATCATCTACTCGCATAAAAAAACCGCCTTCACACCCTTCAGAACAACGATGAGAATACATTGTTGGAAACATCTTTTTCAATCTTTCTGGAAAACCGTCAATCTTATCGGAAGGTAGTTCTTCCATTTCTTGAAGATCTAAGACCATTACAATCAATTTATGTCGGCGAACAGACCAATAATTTGGTCCTCTCATTGCATTTATACCTGTCTCTTATACACATCTGACGCTGCCGACGAATAGAGAGGTG
>CAJXUO010000054.1 GCA_913061425.1 uncultured Lutibacter sp. | reverse complement strand
CTACGAGAGTATGATGTAGCAGTATAATGAGTCCGTCTATGGAGAAAATTACAGTAATAATCCCAACATATAACGAAGAAAGCAATATTGTAGATGCCTTAAAATCAGTAGATTTTGCTGATGAAATAATGATTGTAGACTCGTTTAGTACCGATAAAACTATTGAGCTTGCTAAAGAATTCACCTCTTTTATAATACAGAGAGAATATGAATACTCTGCATCGCAAAAAAACTGGGCAATACCGCAAGCATCAAATGAATGGATTTTATTAATAGATGCTGATGAAAGAGTAACAGAAGAGTTGAAATCTGAAATTTTAGAGTTGCTTAAAAACCCTTCAATTAATGATTTTTCTGGCTATTGGATTTCTAGAAAAAATCATTTCATGGGAAAACATGTTCGTTTTGGTGGATGGAATGATAAAGTAATCCGTTTATTTAAAAAGAGTGAATGTAAATATGAAGACAAGCAGGTTCATGCAGAGATAATTGATACTGGTAAAATAAGTTCATTAAGAGAGAAATTATACCATGATACTTATGTGAATTTTGATTTTCATATGGAAAAATTAAATCGTTATGCTTGGTTACAAGCCAATGATTTTGATAAAAAAACAGGAACTTTAACACCGTTTCATTTTATTGTCAAGCCATGTTGGAGGTTTTTTAAACATTATATTATCCAAGGCGGATTTAGAGATGGAGTTGTTGGTTTAACGATTGCTTATAATCATTCATATTCAGTTTATATGCGTTATGTGAAGTTATGGTTGCTTAGAAAAGGATTAAAATAAATTAATAAATAGTAGCACAAAACCTTTTTATAATGTCGATTGATAAAAATAAAGATTTAGTTGTAGATGCCGTAATTACTTGGGTTGATGGTAATGATGAGAAGTGGCAAAAGAAAATAAATCAATATGCAAATCGAAAAATTGATTGGACAAATAAGAAAGATACAATTAGGTATAATTCTATTGATGAGATAGATATTGCAATAAAATCAATACTAAAAAACGCACCGTTTATTCGCACCATTTATTTAGTTACTGATGCTCAAAAACCAAAATCATTTGAGAAACTTAAAGAAACTGCAAGTAGTCATCAAATTAATTTAGAATTGGTTGATCATACGGTTATATTTAGAGATTTTGAAGACTGTTTACCGAGTTTCAATTCGTGTTCTATAATTACAATGTTATATCGTATTCCTTCACTTTCTGAACATTTTTTAATTTTCAATGACGATACTTTTTTGATGAAACCATCTACAATAAGTGATTATTTTATTGATGGAGTTCCTGTAATTAGAGGAAAATGGTCAAAATATTATGAAGATCAACATTTGAGAACATTGTATTATAAAACGCTGTCTCTTGTTGGTGTGAAAAAAGACTTGAGTTTTCCTGGCTATAAAAAGGCACAACAAAAAAGTGCGAAGTTACTTGGATTGAAAAAATATTTAAGAAGAGATCACACTCCAGTTTCTCTAAGGAAATCAACTTTAGAAAATTATTTCAGTGAAAGAGAAATATTACATAATAATGTAAAATTCAGATTCAGAAATGAAAGCCAATTTATCATTTCTTCACTTTCTACGCATTTAGAAATTTTAAATAATACGTGTAAAATAAAAAGTAATTTCCAACTATCTTATTTTCAATCATATAAAAGTCTTTATTTGGTAAAACTCAAATTATTTTTATATGATGTTTCGAAAAGTAAATTGTTTATGTGTTTTCAAAATTTAGAATTGGCAGAAGGAAAAACACTTGATTATATTCTTAATTGGATAGATAAACGTTTAAAATAAGTTTAGATGTATGAGACAACAAAGTGAAATATATAATTCATTAGTTTGTTTGAATAACAAGGAAACAATCCTATATCCTACAGATACAGTTTGGGGAATTGGTTGTGATGCAACTAATAAACAGGCTGTTTCTAAAATTTATAAAATAAAAAACAGAAGCGAAAGTAAAAGTCTAGTCATACTTGTGAGTTCAATGAATATGCTTCAAAAGTATGTGAAAGTTACATCAAGTCTAAAAAAACTAATACAGTCTTCAACGCAACCAACCACTATTATATATCAAAACCCAAAAGGATTGGCGTCAAATGTAATTGCTTTAGATACTACAGTAGCAATTAGAATTGTCCAAGATGATTTTTGTAGAAAATTGATTAAAAAGTTTGGAAAGCCTATCGTCTCAACTTCGGCTAATGTTAGCGGAAATAGGACTCCTATTTCTTTTAAAGAAATAGAACCTGTAATTTTGGAGAGCGTAGACTATGTTGTAAATTTGCATCAGAATAGAATCAATAAAAAATCTTCTAGAATTATTAAATTAGAAGTAGATGGTTCTATAAAAACGATTCGTGATTAATTTTTTTTGATGAACTACCAAGCAGCAATAAAGCACTCAATATTTGAAGTAATTTCAAGAGCGTCTGAAGAACTAAATGTTTCTTCTTATGTTATTGGAGGTTTCGTGCGCGATTTTATTTTAAAACGCAACTCAGCAAAGGATATCGATATTGTATGTGTAGGAAGTGGTATTGAATTGGCTCAAAAAGTTTCTGATTTGTTACCAAACAATCCTAAAGTTCAAGTGTTTAAAACATATGGAACCGCAATGCTTCGTTTTGAAGAAATTGAAATTGAGTTTGTAGGTGCGCGTAAAGAATCTTACACTGAAGATAGTAGAAATCCAATTGTTGAGAATGGAACATTAGAAGATGATCAAAACAGAAGAGATTTTACGATTAATGCGTTAGCAATTAGTTTAAATAAAGACAGTTTTGGAGAATTATTAGATCCATTTAATGGAGTGAATGATCTTGAGTATAAAATTATCAGAACACCTTTAGAACCAACCATCACGTATTCTGATGATCCATTGAGAATGATGCGTGCTATTCGTTTTGCATCACAATTGAAATTTGAAATTGAACAGAAGTCTTTAGATGCGATCACTAAAAATTCAGAAAGATTACAAATTATTACAAGAGAAAGAATTGTTGATGAATTAAATAAAATAATGCTTTCTAAAGTTCCTTCAGTTGGATTTTTGTTGTTGTATAAAACAAATTTATTACATCAAATTCTTCCAGAATTAGTTGCTTTAAAAGGTGTTGAAGAAGTAGAAGGGCAGAAGCATAAAGATAATTTTTATCACACGTTTGAAGTTTTAGATAATATTTCTATGCATACTGATGATCTTTGGTTGCGTTGGGCTGCTTTACTACATGATATTGGCAAAGCACCTACAAAAAAATTCCATCAAACCATTGGTTGGACTTTTCATGGACATGAATATGTAGGTTCCAAAATGGTGTATAAACTTTTTAAAAGGTTAAAAATGCCATTGAACAACAAAATGAAGTTTGTTCAGAAAATGGTTTTATTAAGTTCACGTCCAATAGTTTTATCTACAGATGTTACCGATTCTGCAGTTCGTAGATTAGTCTTTGATACAGGTGATGATATCGACGCTCTAATGACACTCTGTGAAGCCGATATAACTACAAAAAACACGAAGAAATTTAAACGTTATCATAATAATTTTGAATTAGTTCGATCAAAAATTAAAGAAGTTGAAGAGCGAGATAGAGTTCGTAATTTTCAACCTCCAATTTCTGGAGAATTGATTATGGAAACTTTCAATTTAAAGCCTTGTAGAGAAATAGGTCAAATTAAAGATGCTATCAAAGAAGCAATTCTTGATGGTAAAATTACAAACGATTATGATGAGGCTTATGGTTTTATGTTAAAAAGAGCAGAAAAATTAGGGTTAAATAAGAACTAGTATGAAAACAAATGTAGAGAATTGGCAAGAAGTAATCAACTCTAGAGATTTAGGGAAGTTGAATGCTATTTTATCGGAAGATGTTGTTTTTTATTCACCTGTTGTGCATACACCACAAGTCGGAAAAAAGGTAACACAACTGTATTTATCTGCAGCATTACATGTGATTGCTAATGACTCATTTGTGTACCTAAAGAAGGTGATTGATGGCGATGAAACCATCTTAGAATTTGAAACAGAAATTGATGGGATTGTAGTTAATGGTGTGGATATTATTACTTGGAATAATGGAAAAATCATAGCATTTAAGGTAATGATAAGACCCTTAAAAGCGGTTAATTTAATCCATCAAAAAATGGGTGAATTATTATTGAAATTTCAACAAAAAAAATAGTTCTACAACGACTGCATATTCACCAATTTGTAATAGTCTCCTTTTTTACTTAATAACTCGTCGTGCTTACCTTGTTCAATAATCTCTCCTTTTCTTAATACTAATATTAAGTCGGCCTTTTGAATTGTAGAGAGTCGATGTGCAATGACAAGTGAAGTTCTATTCATCATCATTTTTTCTAATGCTACTTGAACCAATTGTTCGCTTTCTGTATCCAATGCAGATGTCGCTTCATCTAAAATCATTATTGGAGGGTTTTTTAAAACCGCTCGAGCAATAGAAAGACGTTGTTTTTGACCTCCTGAAAGTGAATTTCCACCATCTCCAATATTTGTTTCGTATTGCTCTGGTAAATCTTTTATAAATTCATGCGCATTTGCAATTTTAGCCGCTTCAAGAATTTCATTTTCATTTGGATTTTCAACACCTAAAGAAATGTTGTTTTTCACGGTATCATTAAATAGTATAGAATCTTGAGTTACAATTCCCATTAAATCACGTAATGATTTTTTGGTCATATCTTTAATGTCTATTCCGTCTATTTTAATAGTTCCTTTATTTACGTCATAAAAACGTGTGATTAAGTTTGCTAAGGTAGATTTCCCACTTCCTGACTGTCCAACAAGCGCAACTGTTTTACCTTTAGGGATAGTCAATGAAAAGTTCTTTAAAACATAATCTTCTTTATATTTAAAAGAGATGTTCTCAAAAGTAATCTCTTTATCAAATGTAGATTTTATAGTAGCGTTTGGTTTGTCTTCAATCGTGTTTTTTGTTTCCAAAATTTCTAAAATACGCTCTGCTGAAGCATCTCCTTTCTGAATATTATAATACGCAGTAGTTATTGCTTTTATTGGATTTAATACAGTGTAGAATAAGACAATATATCCTAAAAACTCTTTAGGCTGTAATGGACTAGTTTCATTCAAAACCAATCTACCACCATACCATAAAATAGCAATTATAGTTGCAGATCCTAAAAATTCACTCATTGGTGAGGCTAATGTTTTACGATGTAAAACACTTGTCATTAGGTTTCTGAATTTTTTGGTAGAATCATTAAATTTTGATTCTATCCTTTTTTCAGCATTAAAACCTTTAATAACTCTTAATCCAGTTAACGTTTCTTCAATAAATGACAAGAAGTTTCCAGTTTCTCTTTGAGCTTTTAAAGATTTTGCTTTCAATTTTTTACTAATTGAAGAAATCAATAAACCAGAAACAGGGAGTAAAATAAAAACAAATAAAGTTAATTTAACACTCATCATTAACATAATTGATAATGAGATAGCAATAGTTAAAGGTTCTCTAACAACAGTCTCTAATGACGTTAAAAATGAAGTTTCGACTTCTTGGACATCAGATGACATTCTGGCAATAATATCTCCTTTTCTTTTTTCCGAAAAATAGGCGATAGGTAATTCAATGATTTTGCTATATAAATTATCTCTAACATCTTTTACAACACCATTTCTAAGGAATGCTAGCACATAAGAAGCGAAATAGCGAAATAAGTTTTTAAAGAAAAACAATCCAAATGTTAATAAACAGACAAATAATAGGGTTTCAACATTCCCTTCAATTTCTATTTTTTGAGATATAAAATGATAAAAACTATCCTTTGCATAGCTTCCTATGTTTTTAAAACTAGTGTAAATAGGTTTGGCATACACTTTATTTTCTTCACCAAATAAGATACCTAATACAGGTATAAATGCAAGAACAGATAAAACATTAAAAATTGCATAGAAAATATTAAAGAGCACATTTAACCAAGCATATCGTCGGTATGGCTTGGCGTATTTTAATATTTTTCTAAAGTGATTCATATTATAATTTTATCTCTTTAATAATTCGTTGAATTTTTTCGTCTAATTCATTTTCTACTTTTTGTGCATTTCCAATAGTATCTAAAGGTGTATTCACACTAAAATAGAATTTAATTTTAGGCTCTGTTCCACTTGGTCTTGCTGCAACTCGAGTTCCTTTTTCGGTATGATATATAAGAACATTTGATTTAGGAATATCCATTGTTGATTCAGTTCCTGTAATCAAATTTCTCTTTATTCCAGATTGATAATCACATAAGAATTCAACTTTTTCACCGTCAATTTCTGTGAGTGGGTTTTGACGCATGTCACTCAGCATTTGCTGAATTTGTTGTGCTCCATCCATTCCTTTTTTTACGATCGAAATAAGATGTTCTTTATAAAAATTATGCTTTACATATATGTTTAGTAATTCCTCATAAAACGAACTGCCATTCTGTTTTGCAATTGTTGCAATTTCACAGGCTAATAAAGTGGAAGTTACAGCATCTTTATCTCTTACAAAATCTCCAACCATATAACCAAAGCTTTCTTCGCCACCACCAATAAAATCGATCGATTCAAAATCACGAATCATTTTAGCAATCCATTTAAAACCAGTCAGTCCAATTTTAGTATCAACGTTATAACTTTCAGCAATTTTGTTTACCAATTCAGTTGAAACAATTGTTGAACCAACAAATTGATTGCCATTCAACTTGCCTTCGTTTTTCCATTTTTTTATTAAAAAAGCAGTCATAACAGCCATTGTTTGGTTTCCATTCAATAGCGTCATTTCTCCATTCAAATTTCTAACAGCAACACCTAATCTATCACAATCAGGATCTGTACCAATAACGATATCTGCATTAATTTCATCAGCAAGATCAGTTGCCATTTTTAATGCTGCAGGTTCTTCAGGGTTTGGAGATTTTACTGTTGGAAAATCACCGTCAGGTTCTCTTTGTTCTTCAACAATATGAACGTCTGTATATCCTGCTCTTTTCAATGTCTCAGGAATTGAAACAATTGAAGTTCCGTGTAAAGAAGTGAATACAACTTTTAAATTATCTCTATTTTTTAGAGAAGGTAGTGAGCCATTATTTACACAACCATCAATAAAAACGGTATCAACTTTTTCGCCAATAGTTTCAATCAAACTTTCATTGGCATTAAAGTTAATTTCAGAAAAATCTAGTTTATTTACTTCAGCAATTATCCCTTTGTCTTCTGGTGGTACAATTTGACCTCCATCAGTCCAATACACTTTATATCCATTATATTCAGGCGGATTGTGAGATGCAGTCAATACAATTCCAGCATCACACTCTAAATGCTTTACAGCGAAAGATAATTCAGGAGTTGGACGTAAATCTTCAAATAAATAGACTTTAATATTGTTTGCAGAAAATACATCTGCAACTAGTTTAGCAAATTTTTTACTGTTATGTCTGCAATCATATGCAATCACAACTTTTATTTTTTTATTTGGAAACTGATTATTTAGGTAGTTTGAAAGTCCTTGAGTTGATCTTCCAAGAGTATATTTATTTATTCTATTTGTTCCTGCACCCATTATTCCACGCATTCCACCAGTTCCGAATTCCATATCTTTATAGAATTTGTCAGCAAGTTGCTCAGGATTATGATCAATTATATCTTGTATTTCTTTTTGTGTAGCACTATCAAAAGTATCAGAAAGCCATTGTTTAGCCTTTATTAAAATTTGATTTTCCTCCATTTTTATAAATAATTTTATAATGTAAAGTTACGGATTTTAACTTTGTCTATAAGTTTGTTTTATTACTGATTCTATAGAGACTCTTATCACGTTTTGTTCGTAAGATAAGTTCTCCTAAAAAC
>CAJXUO010000053.1 GCA_913061425.1 uncultured Lutibacter sp. | reverse complement strand
AAAATTCAACTCCATAGGCTTGACCGTTTTGGGAGTTATTAAAAATTGATACACCATCGTTTCTGACAGTACCATCTTGGTTGTCAAAACTATAAACGATACATTGTTGTGTGTTATTTTGGTGAGCGGCTACAAGTTTTGCTCCATCAGGTGATATCTTTAAATAACCTCTACTATTTATAGCTGAATTATTTACTACAGAAACTTTAGGAGTTAAATCTACACCGTTAATATCCACTAAATACGAATAATAAGTATTTCCAGATGTCGACACCACCCAAAATGTATTACAATCTCTACCTTTTACAGCAGCAACTTTTTCAGTCCAATTGGATATATTGCCAGTTGAAGCTGCTAAATTTTCAAAAAAATCACCATCACCATCTTCATCAATTAGTTCCCCTAATCCTCCGTTTAATGACATATCTATTGTGTATAAATCAAAAGCGGGATTTTGATTGTCTCCAACTGTAAATAAATAATAGATACTTGTAGATCCTGGTTTTGGGATAATCATACCAGATTGCGTACTTGATGGATTCCCTTTTAAATTATTTGCAGGAGCTCCATTTGAATAATTCATGATTGTATGTGTACCAGTAGTGTCATCTACAGTATATACAGTAATTCCATCTGAATAGAATAATACATTCCCATTGCTATCAGCAAAAGAAGAACAACCTTCAAGAGTGTTTAGAGTACCATCTGTTAATGCCGTTGGTGGAGAAGTATTGAAATCAACACCAGCATTTCTTCCAAAATACCAAGTATTCGCTTCTTGTTGAGAAAATGAGAGTGTTGTGCAAAGAAGTGTAAATAAGAATATAATTTTTTTCATATACAAATGATAATTGAGTAATCTACAAAGATACAACTATTAGTAGTTGTTAACTTATTATAGAAGAACTTTAACAATTATAAATAGTTCTTTTTTTTAGAGTTTGTATGAAAGGAAAATAAATAATTCAGTTCAAACTTTAGGATAATAAGTATCTCATACTAATATACCTAGAAACAGTCGAAAAGAGAAAAACCCTACTAACTTTATGAAAAAAAAGTTTACAAATCACGTCTTTTTAAAAGTCTATACGAAAGATAAATAAAAATTACTGTCCAAACAGAAACAATAACGATATCAGTAAAATGAACAGAAAAGTCTTTGCTTAAGTCTTCTCCAACTTGACTTGCTAGAGATTTCACAGCAGATAGTTTTGTAAATGGCTCTTTGATCAGATTTGTCATTGACTCTAAAGGCAAGAATTGCATGAATTTATTTACAATATCACTATCTTGACTAACTTTCCAATATAAGAACCCTCTAGAAATATTTTCTATAAAAAGCCATACTAAGATTCCAGCCACAGCAAATGCAGAGCGCTTGATAAGTACTCCCATAAATAGACCAAAAGAGAAGAAGCCAACTAATTTCACGAAAAATGCGGCTAAATATTCTAAATCTGAAAATATAATAGACACTTCATTAAAATCAGAATAAATCAATCCTAAAATAAGAGAGATGATAAAAACAAAAACTGTAGAAATCAAAGCAAAACCAATTACTGTATAGAACTTTGATAAGATAAATTCTTTCTTGCTCAATCCGTCTATTAAGTTCTGTTTCAATGTTTTATTACTATACTCGTTTGCCATCATTGAGGCAATCACCAATAGTAAGAAAAACTTTAAGGTTGAAGATAACCAAGTGTTTAAATGCCATATATAAGGGAAGTTGAAAACCCCCATTTCAGCCAAGTGAAACTTTATTGGACCAATATCAAATTTTATTGCTGCAATTAATGCTGTTGTTGTTAGCAATACAAAGTAAGTGATAATTAAAACTTTACTTGCTCTACTGTGTTTAAGTTTGTGTAATTCTATATTGAGTAATCGAAACATGATTATTTGTCGTTTGTAAGTGTTAAAAATTGTTGCTCTAAACTTAGTTTTCTTTTTACAAGATGTGAAAGGGAAATTTTGTTTTTAAACAGATATTCATTCATTTCGGTTGCTGAAATATCTTTACTTAATACAGCAATCAATAAACCTTCCTCTTCTTTGACTGAAGAAATTCCATCATAGTTTTCTAATAAGCCTTTTAGTTTTTCTTGATCATTGTCAGATTTTAAATCAAAGAATCCATTAGAAGCAGTCATTTCATCTGTTCTCCCTTCATATAATTTGATTCCATTTCTTATGACCACTACATGTGAGCACACTTTTTCAACTTCGTCTAATAGATGTGATGCCAAAAGTATCGTAGTTCCATTGGCTGCAATTTCTTTAATGATTTGTCTAATTTCATGAATTCCCTGTGGATCTAAACCATTTGTTGGCTCATCTAAAATTAAAATCTCAGGATTGTTTAGTAATGCCGAAGCAATGGCTAAACGTTGTTTCATCCCCAAAGAGTAGGTTTTAAATTTACTATATCTTCGTTCGTGTAGGTTTACAGTTTTTAATTTTTCATCAATATTATCATAAGGGACACCTTTTATCTTACAAACCAATTTCAGGTTTTGTGTCGCTGTCATATATGGATAGAAGTTTGGACGTTCTATAATTGCTCCAACTTTTTTTAAGGCTTCGTGTGTAGAAATAGTACCATCAAACCAACTGAAATTACCAGAAGTTTTATTAACTACATTTAAAATGATTCCAAGAGTTGTTGATTTTCCGCTTCCGTTTGGACCTAAAATTCCATAAACGTTTCCTTTTTGTATTTCAAAAGATAGGTTATTCACTGCGTGAATAGTTCCATACTTTTTGTCCAGATTTTTTATTGATAAGATTGTTTCCAATTGAAAAAGTAAATTTGGTTGTTATAGTATTAAACGACCAAGTTACTGTTTTGTTACAAAAAAGGTTGATGTAAAAAGTTAGAAAGTTGCTATTGTAAATGTTTTGGTAATATCTAGCGATTAAAAATCGTAATCATCAATATTGTCAAAATTACTTGAGTCATTGAAAGCATCTTCATCATCTGAGTTGAAATCATCCATAGAGAACTCTGCAGTAAATTCTTTTTCTGGAGCAGTTTCAGGTACATCTCCAAAGGCAAAAGAAATTGCGGGTAAAGTTTTTTCAGTTTCTTTTATAGTTTCAGATACTTCTATAAAAAACGTCCACATAGACATGAAGTCATACACGTAAATTAATTTCTCACCTTTTTTCTCTAGTGTTTCGCCTAAAATTGAAGTTTGCATTGAAGGTGATTCACCAGCATCAGACATATCAAACAAAGGAATTTCTTCACCTTGATTCCACTCGTCATCAGTTAAATAAAAAGAAGCCATTTCTTGACCATTAAAACCAAACGCTTTGGCAATCTCTTTATGAAGTTCTGCTAAATTACAAGAACTATCAATCAATACATCTCTGATTACATCTTTCTTGACGTCAAGTATTGCACGGATTTTATAAATCATCACTTCTTAAATATTATAATGCAAAAATACTATATAATGTGATTAATTGTTACTTTTACAATTAAAGAATTTTAAAGAATATGGATATAGAAAAAATGCTAAAACATTTCAATGAAGTTGTCTCGAAAGATACTCTAATGGAAACGCTATCAATAAGGTATGTTGATATGGGCGAGGACTTTTTAGTAGCACAAATGCCAGTAAATTCTAAAGTCCATCAACCTATGGGGTTATTGCATGGCGGAGCGTCTGTGGCTTTGGCAGAAAGTGTTGGTAGTTTTGCATCTGCTTTATCTGTAGATCTTGACAAATTTGAAGTAAGAGGAATTGAGATTTCAGCCAATCATTTAAAAAGTATAAAAGAAGGAATTGTTACTGCAACTGCACGACCAATTCATAAAGGAAAGACCACACACTTATGGGAAATTAGAATTATTGATGAACAACAAAATTTAATTTCTTTGTGTAAACTCACCAATATTATATTACCGAAAAAGTAATTAAAGAGTGAAAGAACTAAAAGATAACATAGCTGCATCTTTAAAAAATAAGTTTCCCTTTGTTGCTTATAAGAAACCAAATACTGCGTTTGGAAATGCGATTTTTCAAAAGGATTCTAAAGAGTATTTTACGAATAATTATTCAGAAAATGGTTTTGTGTTTGCGCCATTTAATTCAGATGAAAAAGCATTGTTTATCCCTTTTTCAAATGCTGAACAAAGTACTTTTAAAATCGATAATCTCTCTTCTGTAAGTGAACTTAAGATAGAGATAACTGAATCAAAAGTTGAAAGAGATAATCATATCAATTTAGTGCAAAAAGGAATTGATTTTATTCATCATTCTACTGCCGATAAAATTGTATTGTCGAGAAAGCAAGTTTTAGAAATTGATGCTATTGATCTTATTGAAATATATCAAAAATTAGTAATCAATTATCTATCAGCATATGTCTATTTCTGGTATCATCCAGTTACTGGAATTTGGATGGGAGCAACACCAGAAGTATTGTTGTCTATTGAAAAAGAGCAGTTTAAAATCATGTCTTTGGCGTCTACACAAGAATATAAAGGTGATTTAGATGTTGTTTGGAATGCTAAAGAAATTGAAGAGCATCAGATAGTAACAGATTATATAGTGTCAAAATTAGAAACAAAAAACCTTAAAATTTCAGAAACTTATACTGTAAAAGCAGGAAGTTTAGTTCATTTAAGAGCCGATATTTCTGGACGTATTTCTTCTTCAGATTTTGACCTTAAAAAAATGATTCAGGTCTTGCATCCTACACCTGCAATTTGTGGAATGCCAAAAGAGTTGGCAAAAGAGTTTATCTTAAAAAACGAAAATTATCATCGTGAATATTACACGGGATTTTTAGGCGAAATAAATGACAAAACAATCGATTTGTTTGTCAATCTACGATGTATGAAATTAGATACAAACCAAAAACAAGTATCCCTTTATATTGGTGGCGGAATTACGAAAGATAGCAATCCAGAGTTAGAGTGGGAAGAAACGGTTGCGAAGTCTAAAGTGATGAAAAAGGTGTTATAATTTTATTAAATTGATAACATTCGGTTTATACATTTTTCCGATAGGTATTGTATTATTTCCAATTAGCATTCTATTTCCTTCGAGACTATTTATATGCTCTATAGCAACAATAAATGATTTGTGTACTTGAATAAATTTTTCAGTTGAAATTTTTTCTAGCAAACTTGAAATTTTATCTCTTACGAGTATACTATCATTTTTTAAAACAACTTTGGAATAATTCCCAGCAGCTTCTATATAAAGTATATCAGAAATTTTAACTTGAAAATGCTTTTTATTGCTACTCAAAAAAATATGTTCACTTAGAGTGTTTTCATCAGGTTGTGCAGTTACAGGATTATTTTCTTTAATGTGAATTGCTTTATTTACAGCTTTTAAAAAGCGTTCAAAACTAAAAGGTTTTAAAAGATAATCTGTAATTTCCAATTCATAACCTTCTAGTGCATATTCTTTATAAGCAGTTGTTACAATAACTTTTGGTTTGTTTGGTAAAGTCTTTAAAAAATCAAAACCTTTTAACTTCGGCATATTTAAATCTAAGAAAATTAAGTCTATAGAGTTTGTGCTTAAATAATCTAAAGCCTCAATAGCATCATAGCAATGCTTCATTAATTTCATGTTCGGCAACATATCACAATAATTTTTTATAATATCATGTGCAATATGCTCGTCGTCTATGATAAGGTATCTAACCATTACTGCAATTGTAATTTAGCGTTATAAACAGAATTAGTGCTTGTAAATATAAGATTATGTTTTTTAGGATATGCTAACTCTAATCTGCGTTTTATATTTTTAATTCCAATACCAGATTTTTCAGGCAAAGCATTTTCATCAAAATTATTCTCAATTTCAAAGAAGATTTTTTTGTTTTTAGAAGTCAGACTTATATGAATGTAGGCATCCTCTCTTAAATTTTCTACTCCGTGTTTAAAAGCATTCTCTAATAATATAATAAATAACAAAGGCATTACTTCAGTTGAATCATCGTCAATGTCAGTATCAAATTGAATGTCGATGCTTTTATGATATCGCATTTGATGTAATTCAATATAATTTTTTAAATAGGCAATTTCTTCTTCAAGTGGCGCCAAATTTTTCTCACCTTCATAGATACTATAACGCATCAAATCGGATAACTTTAAAATCAATTTTTTTGATTTTTCAGCATCTTTATCAACCATACCGTATAAGTTGTTGAGCATATTGAAAAAGAAATGAGGATTTATCTGGCTTTGTAAATGGTGCAACTCGTTTTTCGTTTTTTCGTTTTTTAATTTCAATACGGATTTTAATTGTGTAAGTACCCAAATAACACCTAAAACGAGAAGAATTAAATAATAGATTAAAACAAGAACTCCAACAATCGTTGGATAGTCACCTAGAAATTCTACAGATTTTTTTTGAAGTATTATAGTTTCATAAGAGGTAATTCCAAGAGGAATAATGATTGTTATTAAAACGATTGTTTTAAGGATAAACCAGTTGTTTCTTTTTAAGATTGATATCATACTGCTAAGTTAAAACAATCGTATGAATATCCATTAATAAGTGACAAACGTTCATTTTGAAGCGCCATAAGTATTCTTAAGTGTGATAAACTTGCTTTACATACATCAATGATGATTGTATGATCCAAAAAGGAGTGTTCATCACAAAAATTTAATTTAAAGAGAGCTTGTAAATACTTTTGTTCTATCAAAAATGAACATCAACTTATTAAATCAATTATAATGAAAAAACGAATTTTAAGATATTTAAAACATGTATCCCTTACATTTTTAGCCTTAGCAATTATTGCAATTTCATTTGGACTTTATCATGGAGCAGCAGCTAGTTATGGACATAACAAATTGCGAATCGCATTTGATGGAGATGGACCCTACGCTTTTTATAAAAACGACAGTATTTTAAATGTAAACTATATAAAAGGGAATAAAAAGGATGGTTTTTATCTAGATCAAAAAGAGTATAATTCAAATGAATCAATACCTGTAAATTGTTTTTTTGCTTTAGATTCAACAAGTTTTGATTTTACGCTTAAAACAGATTTTGAAACTCCAAAAAGCGTTTATAATGACAATAATAAAGTACTAGCAATTTCTGATATTGAAAGTGGCTACAAAACGTTTAGAGATTTTTTAATAAGTAGTGAGGTTATTGACCAGAATCTAAATTGGACTTTTGGAAAAGGACATTTGGTATTAGTTGGCGATTTTGTTGATAGAGGTTTTTCTACAACTCAAGTGCTTTGGTTTATTTACAAACTAGAGCAAGATGCTAAAAAGCAAGGAGGACAAGTACATTTTATTATAGGAAATCATGAGTTGAAAAACTTTTATGGAGATTATCAAGCAGCATCCTTAAAGTATACTTTTGTCGCTTCAATTTTAGGAAAAACACAATCTAATTTATATGATGCTAATTCATTTTTGGGCAAATGGATGTCGTCTAAAAATGTTATTGAATCTATAAACGGAAACCTGTTTGCGCATGGTGGTTTACATCCAAATATTGTAGATATAGATATGACGCTAAAAGAAATCAATAGCTTTATAAGAAAAGGTTATTATGAAGCGCCCTATCCAAAACCAAATAAAAAATCGACAGATTTATTATTATCATCAAAAACTGGAATTTGCTGGTATCGTGGATATTACAAAGAAGATTTAACACAGGAAGAAGTAGAAAAACCATTGGAGAAATTTAATGCAAAGGCAATCATTGTTGGTCATAATCTTCAATCTAAAGTGAAAAGTAAATACAACGGAAAAGTGATAGGAATTGATGTGAAACATTCAAATGATTATCATAAAAACTGGCCTAACAAAAAATCTGAAGGCTTGTTAATTGCTGACGATACATACTATCGTGTATTAGAAAATGGAAGTAAAAAAGCTGTCTCTTATACACATCTCCGAGCCCACGAGACCTCTCTACATCTC
>CAJXUO010000052.1 GCA_913061425.1 uncultured Lutibacter sp. | reverse complement strand
TTCCAATTCTATGTACATAGGTTTCTGGAATATTAGGTAAATCAAAGTTAATTACAGCATCTAAATCATCTACATCAATTCCACGTGCTGCAACATCTGTAGCAATTAGAATATTGGCTTCTTTCCTTTTAAATTGCTTCATCGCTTCTTGACGCATATCTTGCGCTTTATCACCATGAATAGTCACTACATTATATTTATTTCGCAGGAAAGTTTCCTCTAATTTATCCACACCATATTTGGTACGTCTAAAAATAAGAATACTTCCTTTGATAGAATTTCTTAATAAATGTAAACACAATTCAATTTTTTTTGGTTTCGGAACATAATATAAAACCTGACTTACATTTTTTGCGGTAGATGAAGTAGGAGAGATCTCTATCTTTTCTGCATCCTTTAAAATTGTTTTTGCTAAATCAACTACTTTAAATGGCATTGTTGCAGAAAAAAGTAATGTTTGCTTTTTTTCTGGACATAAACGCTCAATTTTTCGAACATCATCAATAAAACCCATGTCTAACATTAAATCGGCTTCGTCTAAAACTAATGTTTCAATATAATCTAAGTTGATAAAATCTTGCTTGTGCAAATCCAACAGTCTTCCAGGAGTTGCAATTAAAATATCAATTCCTCTTCTTAAAATATCTTTTTGAGGTTCTATAGAAGCACCACCAAATACGGCAGTTGTTCTTAAGTTGGTGTATTTTGAATAGGATTTAAAATTCTCTTCAATTTGAAGCGCCAATTCTCTTGTAGGGCTTATAACCAATGCCTTTATCTTTTTCCCCTTTTTTGGAGCTTCTTGTTTGTCAAATAATAGTTGGATAATAGGCAATGCAAACGCCGCCGTTTTTCCAGTTCCTGTTTGAGCTGAAACAATAAGATTTTTTTTTGCTAGTATCAAAGGAATACTTTGTTCTTGAACCAATGTTGGCGTATCATAATTATTGTCTGATACTGCTTTTAGAATCGGTTTATTTAGGTGTAGTTCTTTGAATTGCATACGTGTTTTTCTGATAAATAGAAGTGCAAAGATACATCAAATTTGATGGAAGATTTTTCTTTAGTTTAATTAACTTTAGAATTGAGATACTCAATAACGGTATTCGTTTTTGATTTATAATCAAACCATTCAATATCAGCACCTTTTTTAAACCATGTATTTTGACGTTTTGCAAAACGACGGGTATTTTTTTTAATTTCTGATATTGCAAAATCTAAGGTTATTTTGTCATCCATAAAATCAAACAACTCTCTATAACCAACAGTTTGTAAGGCATTTAGTTCTTTGAATTGATGTAAACTTTTGGCCTCTTCTAACAAACCGTTTTCTAACATTATATCTACACGTTGATTGATGCGATTGTAAATAATTTCACGATCTGCTGTAATTCCAATTTTAATAGGAGTGAAGTTGCGCTTAACTTTTGGCTTGTTTTTATAATAAGAATACGGTTTTCCGGTTCCTATAGAAATCTCTAAAGCTCTAATTATTCTATGCGGATTTTTTAGTTCTATCGTATTGTAACTTTCAAGATCTAACTCTTTGAGTTGTTCTTGTAAGTATTCTAAGCCTTTTTCTTCCAGTTTTATATTTAACTCCTCACGAATAGTTGGTGAAACAGTTGGAAAGTAATCCAACCCATTTAAAACAGCATCTACATAGAGTCCGCTTCCTCCAACCATAATGATGACAGTGTGATTTTTAAAAAGTTTAGTTAACTTTTCTAAGGTATCTTTTTCAAATTGCCCAACATTATAAGCATCGTGAATAGAACGGTTTTGAATAAAATGATGCGTTGAAGCGCTTAATTCTTCCGCTGATGGAACGGCTGTTCCAATCGTCATTTCTTTGTAAAATTGACGCGAATCACAAGAGATAATTTCTGTATTAAAATGTTGTGCGAGTTGTATACTTAACGAAGTTTTACCAATAGCAGTAGGACCAACAATAGTGATTAAATACTTTTCATCAGACATTATGGATTCAATTTATTACCACAATCGTAACAGAATTCAGCATTGTCATGGTGATTTTCTTTAGAACAATTTGGGCAAGATTGCGTATTTGAATCAATATGCTTTTTAGCATCTTGATTTACATATTCTGCACTTACAATTCCAGTAGGAATAGCAATGATACCATATCCTAAAATCATAATAATTGATGCAATTAACTGACCAAAAGGAGTTACTGGAGCAATATCACCATATCCTACAGTAGTCAGTGTTACAATGGTCCAATAGATACTTGTTGGTATGCTTGTAAATCCGCTATCACTACTCCCTTCAACTAGATACATAACTGTACCAAGAATGACACATAAAATAATCACTACAAATAAAAAGACGGATATTTTTGCTCTACTTGCTTTTAATGCTTTTGATAATAAACTGGAAGCACCTAAGAATCTAACTAATTTTAATATTCTAAACACTCTCAAGAGCCTCAATGCTCTTAATGCAACTAAAGCGTGTGTACCAACAAATAATAAAGAGAGGTATTTTGGTATTGTAGATAGTAAATCTACAACGCCATAAAAACTAAAAATATAGTGTGAAGGTTTTTTTACACTTATAATTCTGGCGATATATTCAATCGTAAATAAAATTGTAATAATCCATTCAGCAATATTCAAAGCAGCATGATATTTAATATCAATTTCCTCAATACTTTCAAGCATTACAGCAATAATACTGGTAAGAATTAAAATAAGAAGAAGTACATCAAATATTTTTCCAGCACGTGTGTCTGCTTCATAAATAACTTCATGAAGTTTAACTTTCCAATTTCTTTTTGATGTTACTGGTTTACTCATTTTATTAAAATCGAATAATTCTTTCAACGTTATTTTTTTGTAAATAGTTTTTCACGGTGAACCTATTTACCAAATTGTTTTTTATCGGAGTAATTAGAGATTTTAAAATTTCTAAATTACTTATTTGATATTCCAAATCTACAAAACAATATCCTAAAAGAATGTGATTTTCTATAAGAACTATTGATTTTTCGTTAGCATTCCTACCTTTATTTACGATGATAAGATTGCTATTGCTAAATTCAATTTCAGAGGCTTTTTTAGGTCTGTAAAAATTAAATCTTCCCTTATGAGCCGCTATTTCTATATCAAATTTAAGCCTTGCAATTAATTCATTTCCAGTTTCTTCATAAGAAATTGAAACCAAGGATTCTTGTAGAAGTACAATTCTTTTTGAAGTTTTTAGAAAGATCTTATTTACAATGTTTTTGATGTTTTTAGCTTTCCCAATGTATATGATTTCACCATCTTCTTGATGCGCATAAAAAATACCAGTTTTTGAAGGTAAATCATCTAATATCCTTTGAAATTTGCTAGATAATTTCTTCTCTACATGTTTTTTAATATTACTTGAAATAATGGTTTTATGAACATCTTTATCAATAAGTAATTTGAAAAGTTTTACGGTTGCTAGTGCATCTCCTTCTGCACGATGTCTGTTAGATACTGCAATTCCAAGTGATTTACAGAGTTTACCAAGACTATAAGAATCTTGATCTGGAATTAATGTTTTGCTTAGTTCAACGGTACAAAGTGTTTCTCTATCAAACTCAAAACCTAAACGCTTGTATTCAGTTTTTAAAATTCTATAATCAAATGTAGTATTATGAGCGACAAGTACACAACCTTCAGTTATTTCAATAACTCGTTTTGCGATATCATAAAACTTTGGGGAATTACGTAGCATATCACTATTTATTCCTGTAAGGTTTACGACAAAAGGCTGAATTTCTCGTTCTGGATTTACTAATGTTATTAATTGGTCAACAATTTCATGTCCATCAAATTTATAGATAGCAATTTCAGTAATTCCTTCTTCATTAAATTTTCCTCCAGTAGTTTCTATATCTAGTATTGCGTACAATATATTGTTTATGTGTTTAATCGTTTATTTATTAATGTCTTGTATGATTGTCAGGCTGTTGCTAGTTTTATTGGCGCGAACCAAATATTGAACTTCCTACACGTATCATTGTGCTACCTTCTTCTATTGCAATTGTATAATCGCCACTCATTCCCATTGATAATAATTTGAAATTGGGATGTGTATTTTTTTGAAAATCAAATATAGTTTTTAATGATTTAAATTCATTTCTTATTTGAATTTTATCATCAGTAAATGTAGACATTCCCATAAGTCCAACTATTGAAACGTTTTCAAATTCTTTGTATTCTTCTGAAACTAAAATTGAATTAATTTCTAATGAGTCTAAACCGAATTTCGTGTCTTCCGTGGCAATTTTGACTTGCAGTAAGCATTCAATAATACGATTGTGTTTTTTTGCTTGTTTGTCAATCTCTTTAAGTGTTTTTAAACTATCTACACCATGAATTAAAGAAACAAAATGAGCCATGTATTTAATTTTGTTTCTTTGTAAATGACCAATCATATGCCATTGAATATCTTTTGGTAAAACGCCAAATTTTTCTGCCATTTCTTGAATCTTATTTTCTCCAAATATTTTTTGACCAGCATCATAAGCCTCTTTAATAGCAGTTATTGGCTTTGTTTTGGAAACAGCTACAAGTGTAACAGATTTAGAAAGAGTTGTGTTTATTTTTTGCAGATTCTCAGCAATAGTCATATTTTTAGAGGTCTAAAATCCGTACAAGGTTAATGCACTTTTTAATTTTGGTTCAATATACATACTTTTTGGCGGCATTTTAAGATTTACATCAGTAATTACCTTTAACCCTAAGAACTTTAAATGGAATGACTGTCGCCATTATTTAATTTAAAATTGTAATGATTTGCTCTGCAAGTTCACTTCCAATTCTATCTTGTGCTTCACCAGTTGCTGCACCAATATGTGGCGATAATGATAAGTTAGGATTCATTAATAATTGCATTTCTGGCGTTGGCTCTTTTTCAAACACATCTAAAGCAGCTTGAGCAACTTTACCTTCTTCTAGTGCTTTAACAAGTGCAACTTCGTTTACGACACCTCCACGTGCAGCATTTACCATAATTACACCTTTTTTCATCAAGTCAAATTCTGCAGTATCAATTACATATTCTTCTTGAGAAGGTACGTGTAACGTAAGGAAATCAGCTTGTTTTAATACATTTTCCTTTGAAATAGTATCAATATCAAATTCAACAGTTTGCCCATCAAAAAATTCTAATTCTAGGTTTACATTTTTGATAAATGGATCAAAAGCAATAACTTTCATTCCAGCACCTAATGCAATTTTAGCAGTTGCCTGTCCAATGCGTCCAATTCCAATAATTCCTAATGTTTTCCCTTTTAACTCAACACCTTTTGCAAAAGCTTTCTTTAATCCTTTAAAGTTTGTGTCTCCTTCAAGTGGCATATCACGATTTGAATTATGTAAATAACGAGCCATTCCATACATATGAGCAAAAACTAATTCTGCTACAGAATGTGATGAAGCTGCAGGAGTATTTATAACTTTCAATCCTTTGCTACGTGCATATTCTACATCAATATTATCCATTCCAACACCACCACGACCAATAATCTTTAAACTTGGACAGCCATCAATAATATCAGTTCTTACTTTTGTTGCGCTTCTAACTAGAAGTACTGTAATTGAATGTGTATTTATATAATCAACTAATTGATTTTGAGCAACAGTTGTTAAAATTACTTCAAAACCTGCACTTTCTAATTCGGTTACACCACTTTGTGCAATTCCATCGTTTGCTAATACTTTCATTATAAATTTTTATTATTTATTTAATTTTTTCATGATATCTACTAACGCTTGTACACTTGATATTGGCATTGCATTGTAAATACTTGCTCTATAACCACCAACAGAGCGGTGACCGTTTATTCCACTTAATCCAGCCTCTTTTGCTAAAATGTCAAAAGTTTCTTTTTCACTTTCATCAGTTAAAGTAAAAGTAACATTCATTAATGAACGATCTTCTTTTGCTGCAACTCCATTGAAATGAGGATTAGCATCAATTTCGTTATATAATAAAGCGGCTTTTTCTTCATTCATTTTTTCAATCACTGAAATTCCACCTAATCCTTTTAACCATCTTAATGTTAATAAAGAAGTGTAAATAGCAAATACTGGAGGCGTATTAAACATGCTATCTTTTGATGCATGAATTTGGTAATCTAACATTGACGGAATGTTACGCCCCGTTTTTCCTAAGATTGAATCTTTAACGATTACTAAAACTGTTCCTGCAGGACCTAAATTCTTTTGTGCTCCTGCGTAAATTAAATCGAATTGAGATAAATCGAATTGACGAGAAAAAATATCAGAACTCATATCACACACAACAGGAATATCTGTTGAAGGGAACTCTTTTATTTGAGTTCCAAAAATTGTGTTATTGCTTGTTAAATGTAAATAACTAGTATCTGAAGGAATAGTATACCCTTTAGGAATATAATTATGATTTTTATCTTTAGAAGATGCAATAATTTCAACATCACCAAATAGTTTTGCTTCTTTCAATGCTTTAGCACTCCATGCTCCAGTGTCAACATATGCAGCTTCCCCATCTACTTTCATTAAGTTTTGAGGAACTGCTAAAAACTGTGTGCTTGCTCCACCTTGTAGGAATAAAACGGAGTATCCTTCTGGCACATTTAATAATTCTTTCACTAAATTTTGTGCTTCATCCATTATTGCAACAAAGTCAGCACTTCGGTGAGAAATTTCAAGTAATGAAAGCCCTGAATTATTTATATTTAAAACTGCTTCTGAAGCCTTTTTGATTACTTCAGGATTTAAAATACTTGGTCCTGCGCTAAAATTATGTTTTTTCATGTGTTACATCTATTATTTTTAACTGTCACATATGTTCGCTATTAATCATTTTCTTGAGAGAGAATGATCTTTACATGCTCGGTTCATTTCTTGAGTAAAAATTTGAATGCAAAGTTTAATAATTTATCGCAATTGGCAACAATTTTAAAGATAAATTATCAACTCTTTTTTTAACAAATAATCAATAAAAGTGGTGCTAAATTATAAGATGCTTAATTTAGGAATCAATTTATAAATCAATGATAAATTTAAGCGTATCAACTCCATCTGCATAATCAGATAGGCTTGGTGACTGTGTTTTTCCGAACGGAACTATATTTTCGAACTCAATATTTCCAACTACACATTGAATTTGATCAACATTGTTATTAAGTTTTGAAATTAATTCTGATTCAGAGTTGTAATGTTCGTAAAACAATGTTGCGATAGGAGAGGAGTAACTTTCATCTTCTTTGAGCATTAAAAACCCATTTTCTTGAAGTTTAAATAAACTCATTAGATAAACAGCCTTGTTGTAGTCATAATTATTTTGATATTTATTGTAATTTATAATATCATGATGTTTATAGACTGCTTTAAAGAAAGAATCAAAATTATAATTTTTTGGGACAAATAGTTTTGAAACATTTCTGCACCCTAAACCAAAATACCTAAAAATATCTTCTCCAAGATTTTCTAATTCAGTTTCAGTTTCATTACCTGTAAGCACAGCAACCGAATTTCTATTTTTTCTTATAATGTTTGGATATTTACCAAAATAATAATCAAAATAACGTGCCGTATTATTACTTCCTGTAGCGATGATAGCATCAAAATTTCCTAGTTTGTCTTCAGTAAATGATATTTTTCCTTTAAAGCTAGATTCTACATGTTCTAAGTATTTAGCGATTAATGGTAAAAAAGTTGTATCGTTAGAAGATAACTTAACTAAAACACTGTTTCCAGAAATCAAAACAGCTAAAAAATCATGAAAGCAAACTAATGGAATGTTTCCAGCCATTATAACTGCAATTGTTTTATCAGAATTTTTTGAAAAACGATTGGTAGAAGTCCAATCACTCAAGTTTTTTTCTGTTAAGCTGTTAGCCCAATTCTCTAAAGCTGTCTCTTATACACATCTCCGAGCCCACGAGACCTCTCTAC
>CAJXUO010000051.1 GCA_913061425.1 uncultured Lutibacter sp. | reverse complement strand
ACCTCTCTATTCGTCGGCAGCGTCAGATGTGTATAAGAGACAGATATATAATTGTAGTTAAATAATAGTTTTCAATATCTTTGCACTCACAATTAAATAGCGAAAATGATTAATATTACATTACCTGACGGATCAATCAAACAATTTGAGAAAGGAAGTACTCCTAATGATGTTGCAATGAGTATAAGTCACGGATTAGCTAGAAATGTTATTTCAGCAAAATTTGATGATACAATAATTGAAACAACAACACCTATATATATAGATGGTAGTTTAACTTTATTTACTTTTGATAACACTGAGGGAAAGAAAGCATTTTGGCATTCTACAGCACATATACTTGCTCAGGCAATCACTTTCTTTTATCCAGAAGTGAAATTAACTATTGGTCCAGCAATTGATAATGGTTTTTATTATGACTTAGGTTTAGGTGAAAATTCTATTTCCGATAAAGATTTCAAAAAAATTGAAGATAAAATGATTGAGTTTGCTCGTGGAAAACATGAGTTTAAACTTAGATCAATTTCTAAAGCAGATGCGTTATCTTATTACAAAGAGCAAAATAACGAATATAAAGTTGAATTGATTGAAAATTTAACTGACGGAGAAATTACTTTTTGTGATCACGATGATTTTACTGATTTGTGTCGTGGTGGACATATTCCAAATACTGGAATTGTAAAAGCTGTTAAAATAATGAGTGTTGCTGGTGCATATTGGAGAGGTGATGAAAAAAATAAACAACTAACAAGAGTTTATGGAGTCTCATTTCCCAAACAAAAATTACTTACAGAGCATCTTGAAAAACTCGAAGAAGCTAAACAAAGAGATCATAGAAAACTTGGGAAAGAATTAGAATTATTTGCTTTTTCGAAAAGAGTTGGACAAGGATTACCTTTATGGTTACCAAAAGGTGCTGAACTAAGAGATCGATTAGAGCAATTTTTAAAACGTGCTCAAAAGAAAGCTGGTTATGAAATGGTTATTACACCTCATATAGGTCAAAAAGAACTGTATGTGACTTCAGGACATTATGAAAAATATGGAGAGGATAGTTTTCAACCAATAAACACTCCAAAAGATGATGAAGAGTTTTTATTAAAACCTATGAATTGCCCACATCATTGTGAAGTATATAATGTTAAACCTTATTCATATAAAGAATTACCTAAGCGTTTTGCAGAGTTTGGAACGGTGTATAGGTATGAGCAAAGTGGAGAGTTACACGGCTTAACTAGAGTAAGATGTTTTACACAAGATGATGCGCATATCTTTTGTATGCCAGATCAATTAAATGACGAATTTAAAGGAGTTATCGATTTAGTTCTATATGTATTTAAAGCACTTGGTTTTGAAGATTTCACAGCACAAATCTCGCTTAGAGATCCTGATGATAAAGAAAAGTATATTGGTTCTGATGAGAATTGGGAAAAAGCAGAAAATGCTATTATAAATGCCGCAAAGGAAAAAGGGTTAAACACAATTGTTGAGTATGGCGAAGCTGCCTTTTATGGACCGAAATTAGACTTTATGGTAAAGGATGTTTTAGGAAGAAATTGGCAACTTGGAACTATTCAAGTTGATTATAATCTACCTGAACGTTTTGATTTAACCTATAAAGGATCGGATAACCAACTTCACAGACCAGTTATGATTCATCGCGCTCCTTTCGGATCTATGGAGAGATTTATTGCTATACTACTTGAAAACACTGGCGGAAACTTCCCTTTATGGTTGACTCCTGATCAAGTTATTATTTTGCCTATTAGTGATAAATATCAAAAATATGCAGAAAAAGTTTCACAAGTCTTGGAAAATTCCGAAATTCGCGCCCTGATTGACGACCGAAGTGAGAAAACCGGAAGAAAAATCCGTGATGCAGAAATGAAAAAGATACCATATATGGTAATTGTCGGTGAAAATGAAGAAGGAGAAGGAACCATATCTGTAAGAAAACACGGAGAAGGAGACAAAGGAACATACACGATTGAAGATTTTATATCTTTAATCAATACAGAAATAGAAAGTACATTAGAAAAGTTTTAGTTTAATTTAAATTTTGAAATCATAGCAATAAGACGAAAAAAAGGGGCTAGAAAGCCTTGGAGGGTAATAAAAGAAGATCAGCACAGAATTAATGAACATATTAAGTTTGTTGATGAAGTTCGACTAGTTGGTGAAAACATTGAAGTAGGTGTTTATTCATTAATTCAAGCTAAAACAATGGCTAGGGAACAAGAACTGGATTTGGTAGAGATATCACCAAAAGCTGTGCCTCCTGTTTGTAAGGTTATTGACTATAAAAAGTTTCTATACGAACAGAAAAAGCGTGAAAAATCATTAAAATCTAAGGCTACTAAAGTTGTAGTCAAAGAAATTCGTTTCGGACCTCAAACTGATGAGCATGATTATGAATTTAAAAAGAAACATGCAATAAAATTTTTAGAAGAAGGTGCAAAGTTAAAAGCATTTGTATTCTTTAAAGGTCGTTCAATCATATACAAAGATCAGGGGCAGATTTTATTATTAAAATTAGCTCAAGAATTGGAAGAGTATGGTAAAGTTGAACAAATGCCTAAGTTGGAAGGAAAACGTATGATTATGTTCCTTTCTCCAAAAAAGAAGTAAAAGTAAACTGTTTTAAGAAACAGCAAATAATATTAAGCAAGATAAAAACGAGGAGAAATGCCTAAAATGAAAACAAAATCTAGCGCCAAGAAACGTTTTAAGTTGACTGGAACTGGAAAAATCAAAAGAAAGCATGCTTTTAAGAGTCATATATTGACAAAAAAATCTAAAAAGCGTAAGCTAAGACTTACTCACGATGGTTTGGTACACAAATCTGACAGGAGTAACATCTTACAACAATTAACTTTGAAATAGAAGTTAGGAATTAGTTTAACCTTGTGATAGAGCTTATAAAAGAGTTTAATTAGTTTTAAACCGCCTATCATAAAACAAAAACATTGAAATTATGCCAAGATCAGTAAATTCAGTTGCTTCAAGAGCTCGAAGAAAAAAGATATTGAAGCAAGCAAAAGGTTACTTTGGAAGACGTAAAAACGTTTACACAGTAGCAAAAAATGCGGTTGAAAAAGGAATGTTATATTCTTATAGAGACCGTAAAAACAATAAAAGAAACTTCCGTGGATTGTGGATCCAACGTATCAACGCTGGTGCACGCCAATACGGAATGTCTTATTCTCAGTTTATGGGTAAAGTTAAAGCTAATAATATTGAATTGAACCGTAAGGTACTTGCAGATTTAGCGATGAACAATCCAGATGCTTTTAAGGCAGTAGTTGACAAAGTTAAATAGATAGTTAATACCTTGCTTATAATGAAAGTCCTAAACGAAAGTTTAGGACTTTTTGTTTGTAAATGATTTATTAGTATTGCTCTTCTTTCTGATTTAGTCCCTTTTCATTAATCCTTCTGCACAATTAAAACTGTATTAAGAGATTGGTATAAGAAATAAAAAAAGCCCAAACAGACTGTTTGGGCTTTTTTTATTTCTTAATTCTATTTATAAAACTTCTCCAAGTTCTTTTAATTTCTCTGTATTCTCAGCAAGTTTCAATCCATCAACAATCTTATGAATATCACCATTCATAACATTTTGTAAATCGTATAATGTCAATCCAATCCTATGCTCAGTTACGCGTCCTTGAGGGTAATTATAGGTTCTAATTTTCGCAGATCTATCACCACTCGAAACCATACTTTTACGCTTTGCAGAATCTGCAGCTAACTTTTTAGCTAATTCCATTTCATATAATCTACTACGCAAAACTTTAAGTGCTTTCTCTAAGTTTTTATGTGATGACTTTTGATCCTGACAACTTACAATCATTCCCGTAGGCTCATGATGTAATTTAATTGCAGAGTATGTAGTATTTACAGACTGACCTCCAGGACCTGTTGAAGTAGTCCTCTCAATTCTCACTTCTTTCATGTCTAATTGCAAATCAAACTCTTCTGCTTCAGGAAGCACAATTACCGTTGCTGCACTAGTATGCACTCTACCTTGAGTTTCTGTTTGTGGTACTCTTTGAACACGATGTACTCCAGACTCAAACTTCATTTCACCATAAACATCAGGACCATTAACACTAAATATAATTTCTTTAAAACCTCCAGAAGTTCCTAAATTTGAATTTTCAACTTCAATACTCCATCCTTTATCAGAGCAATATTTCGTATACATTCTATATAAATCTCCTGCAAAAATACTTGCTTCATCACCACCTGTTCCAGCACGTATTTCAACAATTACATTTTTAACATCTTCAGGGTCTTTAGGGATCAGCATAAACTTGATATCTTCTTCAAGTTTTAGAATCGCTGGATTTGCATCATCCATCTCCATTTTCGCCATCTCTACCATCTCAGCATCTGAACCATCGGCAACAATCTCTTTAGCCTCAACAACGTTATTCAGTAAAGTTTCATATTCTTTGATCTTTTCAACCATCAAACTTAAATCTTTATATTCTTTATTGAGTTTTACATAGCGTTTTTGGTCAGTAATAATATCTGGCTGTATAATCAAATCCGAAACCTCATCAAATCGTTGTCTTATTATATGTAGTTTGTCTAACATCTATCTTTCTTTGGAACGCAAATTTACAAATTTTAAATTGTTTTTGTCTAATAAAAAAGCCTCACTACTGTGAGGCTATAAATTATTTATTTACAAACTTAATTCCAAAGGATATAATACCTGAATTTAGACCATCACTTCTTGAGTAACTGTTATACCTTAAGTCAATAGATTTTAAACCAAAATTAAAAACTTCCGTTTTCGCCAATATATCTGAATATTTTATTCCTAATCCATATTGATTACTATCAAACTTTGATAAGTCATAATCGGAAGTATAAAAGTCTTGAGTAGATAAATTACTTTCAAAAGGTGCAAAATAATCTGCTGCTGTTTGTTGATAATAGCGATACGTAGGGTATAATGTGAATTTATCACTAATTTTTATTGGCAACTCTATATTTGCTGTGTGAGAATTAATTCCCCAATCATCAAAATAATAACGATAATAAGCCCTTAATGTAAGTTTTTCATTAATGTAATGATTATAACGCATTCCTATTGGTATTTTAATACGACTACCTGGCAATCGTTCAATGTCATCTGCTAATTGAAACACATCAATATTTTCTTTAGACGTATAATTAGAAATACTTGCCGAATTACCAACATAATAATTTGGTCTATCAGAAAAATAGATTCTTTGCATAGGATTTGACAGCCATCCATTTTGCTGAACAACATCAAAGAATAAGGAGAATTGAGAATTTTTAGTTAGTATTTGCGAAAAACTTAATGACACCGAATATGAGTTACGGCTTTTATTATCTATTAATGTTGAATTTATAGGACTCCAAACTTCTACACCATTTTTATCGATAATATCACCGTTTTGATTTAATATATCGAGTCCATTAAAGAACCCGTTATTTAAATTACTCCCTGCTTCAAGATATGAATCTAATTCTGTAGGATATTTCGGGCTCCATGTATCAAGATATAGTTGGCCTTTTATTCCAAACTCTGTATTCTTCTCATTGAATAGTTTTGTGAAACCTCCACCAAATCCTATAGAAGTATAATCATATTCAGCTGCAAAACCAACATTAGCCGTCCAAATCTTATTTCTATCATCAGAACTATGAGAATAATTTATATTTACACTACTCCAAATATCTTGTCTAGAAGCTCCAGATGATTCAACCCAAGGACTGCCTTCAATATTACCAGCCAGAATTCGATCATCATCATCATCATCATCATCACCTCCTTGTGAAGCTCCAGATGAATCAAATGGATCTAAATTACTTGAAGAAGCAGAAGTATACGCTGAAATTCCAGCATCAATTGTTAAAACATCATCATCATTCAATGGAATAGAAACAATAATTGTTGGTGTAATATCCGTTAATTCTTCGGCACCTACACCACCAGTCACTGAAGCATGGTTCCCATCTTGACTATAATAACTCATTAAAAAATCTACTTCAGTAGATTCTAAAACTCTCTTTTTATATTCTTTCGAATCCTCGTTTTCTTTTTGAGAAAAAGCGATTACTGAACAGAATAAAAACAGTATCGATATATATTTTTTCATAACCATCTTAATTACAACCACAGCCTCCGCCAGTTTTACCTCCATTTGCACCAGAGGCTCCTTCTCTATAAATTTGAAAATTTGTTTCAAATTTTTCAATTTTATTGGCTGTTAAAACCATGTCAGGATCATTAATATTTACTTTTTGATACTCTTTAACCACAACACAAGAACTTAGAGTTGTTATTGCTACAATTAAAATTAAAACTTTTTTCATTTTTCAGTATTTTCTAATGTTATATTATTCGAAGTATGCACTTTCCCTTTATCATCAACAAGAATACAGTCTATTCCTTTTAATTGATTTATTAAATCTATCCCAATATCTTTTCCCATCACAAAAATTGAAGTTGCCAAAGCATCTGCCAATTCTGCCTTAGCAGCAAAAACACTTACGCTAACAATCCCAGAACTTGGGTATCCTGTTTTAGGATTAATAATATGTGAATACCTTTGCCCACCAAACTCCACAAATTTTTCATAATTACCTGACGTAACTACAGATGTGTTTGAAATTGGTAATAACGCAAAGGTTTTATTCTTGTCCAATGGATTTGTGATTCCAACTTTCCAATCTTCTCCATTTGGTTGTTTCCCCCAAGTATTCATATCACCAGAAGCATTTATAATTCCTGCTTTAACTCCTTTGGCCTTTAATAATTCTTTTGCTTTATCAGCAGCATAACCTTTACCAATAGCTCCAAAACCAATTCTCATCCCTTTCAATTTAAGATATACTGTCTTTTCTTTTTTATTCAAAACAATATTCTCATAGCCAACTTTATCTACTGACTTTTTAATAATAATATCCGAAGGCATTTCTATCATACTTCCGTCAAATTTCCAAATTATATCCATTGAAGCATACGTAATATCGAAAGCACCATCTGTCAATTTAGAAATTATAAGACTTCTTTCTATCAAGTCAAATAATTCATCATCAACTTTAATCGGTTTTACTCCAGAATTTTTATTAATCAAAGAGGTTTGAGATGAAGGATTCCATGAAGAAATAATATTTTCTATTCTACTTATTTCACTTATCGCTATATCAATATACTCGTTCGCCCTTTCCTTGCTTTCATCAACTACAGAGATGTCAAACCGACTTCCCATTAACTTAACAACCCTTTTATATTTTTGCGGTTGAGAAAATATCGATAATGAAAAAAGAAATATAAAAATAAAACAAGTATTTTTCATATTACTCAAAGTTTACAAGGTGTTCAACAAACTCTTTTGGAGAATATTTTTTATACCCAGACCTACCCAATACGTTGCCTTTAGAATCTAAAACTACGATTAATGGAAAAGTAGCTTTGTATTTTTCAGCCAACATATCATTGTGATTTTGTTGCTCTTTTGAAAGTTTATTGTTCTTCTTTTTCGGAAAGTCCGCCTTTAATAAAACCCAATTTTTATTTGCATAGTTTATAAAATCTACACTTTGAAAAATTTCATTATCCAATTTAATACATGGACCACACCAATCTGATCCAGAAAAAACTAAAATAATATTTTTACTTTCTTGTGAAGCAAGTTCAAGTGATTTCTCATAATTGACATTCCAATTTTGAGAAATCACATTCATAGAAAAAAGGAAAAGGAAAAGGAAAAGTAGTTTCTGCATTTCGTTTGATTTTGTGTTATACAATTAGTAACCTCACTACATTGATCAACATATTCTTGCAGTTGAGATTGGCTTTCAATAGTTGTTTTAATAAAGATAGGTTAAATAGTTGGTGTTTTAAAACACCTTCATAGTTTATGAATTTTAAATATTATAGTTCTGTATTTTGTTAATGAAACAACTACGAATTAAAAACTCCTACCA
>CAJXUO010000050.1 GCA_913061425.1 uncultured Lutibacter sp. | reverse complement strand
AGATGTAGAGAGGTCTCGTGGGCTCGGAGATGTGTATAAGAGACAGCTCTAAAATCTTTTAAATGTGGTGAAGTATACAAACCAACTTTATAACCCGATTCTTGTAAAATAGATGCAATCATATGACTTGTAGAACCCTTTCCGTTTGTTCCAGCAACATGAATAGATTTAAATTTTTGCTCAGGAGAATTTAAGTGCTTAGATAGTTTTATACTATTTGATAGATCTTTTTTAAACGCAGTTTTACCTTGATTTTGGTACATAGGTAATTGCGAAAACATCCAATTTAAAGTCTCTTGGTAATTCATTAATTAGATAATAAAAACCGGTATTTAATAATACCAATTTGTTTAGATCCTGCTTTTGAATCGGCTTGCCAAGTAGTTTTCAGTGCTGCAATTTTAGCTTGTGACAATAAACATTGTGCTGTATTTGTTGATCCTTTCACTCCTGCAGTTGCCTTTATAACTTTTCCACTTCTATCAACTTCAATAGCAACAATAACTAAACCTTCTTCATTACATTCATATTTTGGTTTAGGTTTATTCAAAGGCTTTCTGCTTCCTAATTGATAATCGCCATTCCCTCCACTTCCTCCATTACCATAATAACCACCAGCATTTGGATCGCCATCTTCACTTCCCTTATCGCCTCCAACAGCATCATCTCCTTCTCCTCCAGAAGTATTCCCATCAGAATTATTAAGTCCACCCATTAGTTCATCTAACTTGCGCTTTTTCTCTTCTTGTTCTTTCTTTTTTCTATCAGCTTCTGCTTTTGCTTTACGCGCTGCTTCTGCTGCTTTTATTACGGCGGCTTGTTCTTTTTTTATCTTGATAGATTCTTCTGATTCTTGAGTCACTACATCCTCTGCAAGAGTTTCATCAGCAGATGTATCTTCTTCAACTTCCTCAACAACTTCTTCAACAACCTTAGGATTTACTTCAGTTTTAACAGGCTCTGTTGGCTGAATATTTCCACTACCAATAGCAGATGTTCCAAAATTAACAGCAATTCCAGACTCAATTGGCGGATCCATGTATTTTAACCCAAAAAAGAAAATGCATAACAGTAACAATAGCATTAATATAGTTGTTATTGTGGCTGACTTTCGTTTATGTATAGTGTCTAATACTTTCATTTATTTAGGCTTTACAGCCAAAATCACTTTAAATCTATTTCTGTTTGCAATATCCATTACTCCAACTACCCTTTCAATAGGCACACTTTCTTCAGCCCTTAAAAGTATCGTTGGGTTTTCATTTCTCCCCAACAATTCTTTTAGTTTATTTTCAATACCAGACTTTTTGATTTTTTTGCCATTTACATAATATGATAAATTCTTTTTTATACTTACTGAAACGTTTTTAGTGTTTGTAGATTTCCCTTTAGCTGTCGGTAAAATCATATCCAAAGCATTTGGCGCATTAGATGTCAACATAAAAAACACTAGTAATAAAAAGACAATATCAGTCATGGAACTCATACTGAATTCTGGACTTACTTTATTTCTTCCTTTGAATTTCATATTATACTGGTTCGTTTAATAAATCTAAAAACTCAACCGCTTTTGCCTCCATTTGATGTACCACTTTATTAGTTTTAACAACAATATGATTATAAGCGATGTAAGCAATAATACCAACAACTAATCCTGCAACAGTTGTTGTCATAGCGGTATTAATACCTCCTGCTAATGCTCCCATATCTGCTTGCCCACCACTTGTTGCCATTTCATGGAATGCTAAAATCATACCAATCACAGTTCCTAAAAAACCAATCATTGGTGCAGCACCAGCGACAGTAGCTAAAATACTTACATTTTTTTCCAACTTATAAACCTCAAGAGTACCAGCACTTTCTATTGCTGTATTTATATCATCCAATGGTTTTCCAATTCTAGAAATCCCTTTTTCAATCAATCTTGCCTCTGGAGAATTTGTTTGTGTGCACAAAACTTTTGCGGCATCTAATTTTCCATTAGAAACATGATCTTTTATTTGATTCATAAAATTATCATCCGTTTTAGAAGTCGCGTTTATTGCAAATACTCGTTCGAAATAAATATATAATGCAGTAATTAATAATACTAATAAAACCGCAATTACTAATTGCCCTCCTATACCTCCATCCATTATTAAATTATAGATAGATAACGTTTTTTCGTCTGATAATACCTCGTCTAATACTTCTTGTGCTTCTTGTTGCATCGTGTTTTGTTTTATTATAATTACTTTAATGTAACGAAATTAATGTTTGGAAATTGTAATTACTTCATTGTATTAAAAACCGATAAAATTCTCGAATTTTTTATACTATAAAATTGCTCTCATTCCGATAAAGGCAAGTGAGCCAGCAATAAAGCCTACTGCCGCAAGCCATGCTATTTTTTTCAAATACCACATAAAATTTATCTTCTCCATTCCCATAGCCACAACTCCAGCTGCTGAACCGATAATTAACATACTTCCTCCAGTTCCTGCAGAAAAGGCTACAAAATGCCATAAAGGGTTATCTATAGACTCTTGGAACATCCCCATACTTGCTGCAACCAAAGGCACATTGTCAACTATTGCTGATCCAACACCTAATAACATCACTACAACATCTGTATTTGGAATTATTTCTTTTAAAGATTCGGCGCCAATAAATAATATCCCTAAAGATTCAAGTGCTGCAACTGCCATTAATATTCCGAAGAAAAATAAAACACTTGGCATTTCAATTTTTGATAATGATGCATGTACAGGGCTATGATGACCTTCTGAATCATCTCCATCTAGATCAACAACATTTGAAATACTAAACTCTGAACGACTATACAACTCTGCAAAAAGACCTACAACTGCCAATGAAAGCATCATACCAACATAAGGTGGTAAATGTGTAATTGTTTTAAAAAAGGGTACAAAAATAATTGCCCCTAATCCTATATATAACATTGTTGAGCCATATTTACTTTTAGATTTTTGACTATCCTTTTCATCTACTATGTCAATTTCACCTTTAAAAGGTTTCATAAATGATGCAATTGTTACTGGAACAACCATACATATTAAAGATGGAATAAATAGATATTTCACCAACATCAAAGCAGATACTTTACCGCCAATCCATAGCATTGTTGTGGTAACATCACCAATTGGAGAAAATGCTCCTCCTGCATTTGCAGCGATAATGATTAAACCCGCAAACCACAAACGTGTGTCGCGCTCTTTAATGATTTTTTGAAGTATTGATATTAATACAATCGTTGCCGTTAAATTATCTATAATTGCTGATAAAACAAATGCTAAACATGCAAAAATCCATAATAATTTTTTCTTTTTTCGTGTTTTTATATAATTCTTAAACGTTGCAAACCCGTCAAAATAATCAATAATTTCAACAATAGTCATTGCGCCTAATAAGAAGAATAGAATCTCGGCAGTTTTACCTAAATGATGTAATAATGTCTCATCGAGTAAATGGTGTTTTTCTTCGCTTTCTAAACCTAAAAACCCACCTTCTCCATTAATCAACTCATGTGCGCCAGAATCAAACCAATTTGGATATGCTTCAATACCAAAAGCAACCAATGCCCAAAGTATTGCCATCATCGCTAATGCGGGAATTAATTTATCTAATTTCAAATTATGTTCTAATGCAATTGCTAAATATCCTAAAACGAATATTATGATAATAAGAGTTTCCATATAGTATAAGTTTAAATAAGTTGTTTTAATGCGATTTCAAAAGCAGTTTTACATATTTCAGTTTTGTTACTATTTTTAGCATGTGTTTTAATTAATGCATTTTTAATAGTATTGGATGTGTCTTCAAAAATTTCTTTATCAACCATAGGTAATGACCTTCTTTCTTCCATCAAGTAAGCAAAAACGCGCGCAATTCCACAATTAGAAATAAAATCAGGCAATAAACTAACCTTTTGATCGGTGTGTTCCATTATAGGGCCAAAAAATATTTCTTTATCTGCAAATGGAACATTAGCTCCAGGAGAAATTACTTCTAGTCCAGAAGATATCATTTGTGTTATTTGTTCTTTCGAAACTAATCTAGATGCAGCAGCGGGAACAAAAATCTCCGATGCTAATGACCATATCTTTTCATTAATCTCTTCAAATGGAATCATATTTTCCGACACCAATTTATTTCCATCTTTCCCAAGAAACAAATCAGTCATTTCGTTCATAGAAAATCCTTCTTCATTAATCAATCCTCCATCTCTATCAATAATCCCAACAACTTTGGCGCCTAATTGTGTTAAATAATATGCTGCAGCAGAACCTACATTTCCAAAACCTTGAACTACGGCTCTTTTTCCTTCTATAGATCCTCCATAGATATCGTAATAATGTTTTACAGCCTCAGCAACTCCATAACCAGTTAGCATATCTGCAACTGTATATTTTCTAGATAAGTCTGGTGAAAATATTTTACTTTCAATAATCTTAATTACACCAAGACGCAATTGACCAATTCTATTAATTTTATCAGCTTCTGTAGGCTTAAAGTGCCCATTAAAAATACCTTCTTGCGGATGCCACACTCCACAATCTTCAGTAATTGGAATTACATCTTTATCCGCATCTACATTTAAATCTCCTCCTGTACCGTAATAATGTTTTAATAAGGGTGTTACTGCTTTATACCAACGCTCTAAAACCCCTCTTTTTCTAGGGTCGCTTGGATCAAAATTGATTCCTGACTTTGCTCCTCCAATTGCTGGTCCTGAAACTGTAAATTTCACCTCCATTGTTTTCGCTAGAGACAAAACTTCATTCATATCCAAGCCTTTTCTCATTCTTGTACCGCCACCTGCTGCTCCTCCACGGAGAGAATTAATAACTGTCCAACCTTCAGCTTCTGTTTCTTGATCTTGCCAATGAAAAACGATTTCTGGTTTTTTATTTTCGTATTTTTCTAGTAGTTCTTTCATTAAATATATATAAGTGTTACAAATATATCAAATTAAGACTTATAAATTTTACCACTGCTATGGTCTTTTTTTGCACCTGTCACACTCTTTAAACAATTTATCTGATTATCAACACGTAACAAACCTAAAAAAGCAAAAATCAACGCTTCTTTAAAGTTTATTAACAATTCATTTGGGATGATTATTTGATTTTCAACCTTACTTTCTAATTGCCTGATTAAAAATTTATTAAACGCTCCTCCTCCAGTAATTAATAATTGCCCCTTAAATTTTATCTTATTTGAAATCTGAATTGCAATATGTTCTATAAAAGTTCTTAAAATATTTTCAGTACTTAATGAAAATTCGTCTATCAATGGAATAATTTCTGTGACAACAAATTCATACCCTAGAGATTTAGGTTTCTCATCTTGATAAAAAGGTAGATTATTCAATCTCTTTAATAATTGATTATTGATTTCTCCTTCTGATGAAATAGATCCTTCATCATCATATTCTAAATTAATTTTACGAGTATAGTGATTTAGCACAATATTTACCGGACAAATATCAAATGCCATCCTTTGACCTAGACTATTAAAAGAGATGTTAGCAAATCCACCTAAATTTAAACAATAGTGAAATTCACTAAACAATAATTCGTCTCCTATTGGAACTAATGGAGCACCTTGTCCTCCAAGTTTCACATCTTGAGTTCTAAAATCACAAACAACTTTTTGATTCGTAATCTGAGAAATCACCAAGCCATTTCCAACCTGAAGTGTAATACCTTCATTTGGTTTATGAAAAATTGTATGACCATGAGATGAAATGAAATTAATATTATCAATCTGAAACTCTTCAATAAATAAGTTTATTAAATTTCCTAAAAACGCTCCATACTCTAAATCTAATTTAGAAAGTTCATTTGAATTTTTATCAAACGCACTTTTTAATTTATGTTTCCAAATATCAGAATAAGAATAAGTTTTTGCCGCTATTATATTAAATGCAAAGTTAATATTTCTTTCAAATGAAACATAAACTAAGTCAACACCATCTAGAGATGTTCCACTCATCAATCCTATTACATACTTTTTTTTAGCATTCATTCAGTAAAAATACAACTTATTCAACTTCAACTTTAATCAATTTTTCTTTAAAATTGACTATCTTTGAAAAAGATTATTAATTTTAAAGAAACAGTATATCTATTATGAATTTTAGCCTTACAGAAGAACATTTAATGATTCGTGATGCAGCAAGAGATTTTGCGCAAACGGAATTACTTCCAGGAGTAATAGAGAGAGATAATAAACAAGAATTTCCTGATGGATTAGTTCGTAAAATGGGAGAAGTTGGTTTTCTTGGACTTATGGTTGATCCAAAATATGGAGGAAGTGGTATGGATGCAATTTCATATGTCTTAGTGATGGAGGAATTATCAAAAATTGATGCTTCTGCCTCAGTAATGGTTTCTGTAAACAACTCTTTAGTATGTTATGGCTTAGAAAATTACGGAAATGAAGAACAAAAACAGAAGTACTTAACAAAACTTGCTAGAGGAGAGCAAATTGGAGCTTTTTGTTTAAGTGAACCTGAAGCAGGTTCTGATGCAACTTCACAAGCAACAACTGCTGAAGATAAAGGAGACTATTATTTATTAAACGGGACGAAAAACTGGATTACTAATGGTGGCCGTGCTGGTGTATATTTAGTCATTGCACAAACAGATAAAGCTAAAGGACATAGAGGTATAAATGCTTTTATTTTAGAAAAAGGTATGGAAGGTTTTCATATAGGTCCCAAAGAAGATAAATTAGGAATTAGAGGAAGTGATACTCATACACTTCAATTTAATGATGTGAAAGTTCCAAAAGAAAATAGAATTGGAGAAGATGGGTTTGGATTTAAGTTTGCGATGAAAACATTATCTGGAGGAAGGATTGGAATTGCTGCTCAAGCTTTAGGAATTGCTTCTGGAGCTTATGAATTAGCCTTAAAATATTCTAAAGAACGAAAAGCATTTGGTACAGAAATTTGTAATCATCAAGCAATTGCATTCAAATTAGCAGATATGATCACAGAAATTACTGCTGCTCGTCATTTAGTAATGAAATGTGCTTGGGATAAAGATCAAGGAAATAATTATGACGTATCTAGCGCAATGGCAAAATTATATGCTTCTAAAGTCGCTATGGAACAAACTATTGAAGCGGTTCAAATACATGGAGGTAATGGTTTTGTAAAAGAATATCATGTTGAACGTTTAATGCGAGATGCTAAAATCACTCAGATTTATGAAGGAACTTCAGAAATTCAAAAAATTGTAATATCTAGAAGTGTAATTAAAGGGTAAATTAATCTTTAAATAAAATTCACAATTAAAAACCATCTCACTTATGAGATGGTTTTTTCAGTTATACCTCTATAAAGTAAACTACTTTCAATTTATTTAATAATAAGACAAAAAAAATCCTTCACTATAAATAGTAAAGGATTTAAAAAAAGGCGATGACATACTCTCCCACCTAGTGGCAGTACCATCTGCGCTGATAGGCTTAACTTCTCTGTTCGGGATGGAAAGAGGTGAGCCCTATCGCTATAACCACCTTAAATGGTTTCTAACTCTTACGAATTAGTATAAGTTAACATATTGAATAAATAATATTGTAAGTATCGAAGTTTTATAAGAAGAAAAAAATATAAAAAAGTCCGTTCCCTCCCGAAAGAGGGAACTCTGTACATAAGCCTATGGGTTATTAGTACTACTTGGCTATGACATTACTGCCTTTACACCTATAGCCTATCAACGTGGTAATCTTCCACGACCCTTTAAAGAAATCTCATCTTGTGATGGGTTTCGCGCTTATATGCTTTCAGCGCTTATCCCTTCCCGACGTAGCTACCCAGCAATGCCCCTGGCGGAACAACTGGTACACTAGAGGTCAGTCCAATTCGGTCCTCTCGTACTAGAATCAGATTCACGCAAATTTCTAACGCCCGCTACAGATAGAGACCGAACTGTCTCACGACGTTCTGAACCCAGCTCGCGTGCCACTTT
>CAJXUO010000049.1 GCA_913061425.1 uncultured Lutibacter sp. | reverse complement strand
TCTGCACATAAAATATATGGTCCAACAGGTGTTGGAGTTTTATACGGAAAAGAAGAATGGTTGAATAAATTACCGCCTTATCAAGGAGGAGGAGAAATGATTAAGGAAGTAACATTCGAAAAAACTACTTATGCAGATTTACCTCACAAGTTTGAGGCTGGAACTCCTAATATTTCTGGTGGAATTGCTTTTGGAGTGGCTATAGACTATGCAAATTCTATTGGTTTTAAAAACATACAACAGCAAGAACAAGAATTGTTAGCGTATGCCACTGAAAAACTATTGGAGATTGATAATTTAACAATCTATGGAACTACAAAAAACAAAACATCTGTCGTTTCTTTTAATATTGATGGTATCCATCCGTACGATATTGGAACTATTTTAGATAAATTGGGTGTTGCGGTTAGAACTGGTCATCATTGTGCACAACCTATTATGGCTTTTTATAAAATTCCTGGAACTGTTCGTGCCTCTTTTGCTTTTTACAATACTTTAGAAGAAATTGATATTTTAGTAAGTGCAGTTAAAAAGGCGAAAATGATGTTGAGTTAAGAATTACTTCCTTCCAAAATCGGCAGGAATTTCTCCCCAAGCCTTGGTTTCCCATTTTAAAATTTTAGTAGTGTATGTGTTTTCTTTGAGCCATACCTCAGCGCGCTTGATAAAATCTAACAATTGTTGATTGTCTTTAGAAAACTGCAAATTCGTTCTACACTGCCCCTTTTTAACCCAACTTATCGCAATTCTTGAATCGGAATAAATTGGTACATCTGATTTTTTAAGTTTTAGATATCCAAGTCCATGAACTAAAGCCAAGAATTCTCCAATGTTATTTGTCCCTTTTTTAAAGGGTCCTTGAATGAATAATTGTTTTTTAGTTTTGGTATCTACTCCTCTATATTCCATTCTTCCAGGATTTCCACTACACGCAGCATCCACAGAAATGGTGGTTAAATTTGGTTTCCCAATTTTCTCCAATTCCTTTGCTGATAGTTTTATTTTCTTCGTGTCCTTCCCAACATAATCGGCATAATTGCCTTTTAATGCCTTTTCGGCATCTGTTTTTGAAGCAAAAGACTTGTATTGAGCACCTTTAAAATTTGTAATATGCTTTTTACAAACGTTCCACGAGCTGAAAACTCCAGTTTCATGACCATTCCAAACAACATAAAATTTCTTTTTAGCCATCTATAAATGATTTAATTACGGCTTCTATCACTCTTGGAAAATGTTCATATTCAAGTTCATGTATTTTTTTAGCAACATCTTCAGCAGAATCTGAAGGTAAAACAGGTGTTTTTGCCTGGAAAATGATTGCTCCATCATCATATTTCTCATTTACATAATGAATAGTGATGCCTGTTTCTATTTCTTTACTCTCAATAACTGATTTATGTATATTCATTCCATACATCCCTTTACCTCCAAATTTAGGTAATAATGCAGGATGAATATTTATAATTTTATTAGGAAAAGCACTTACAATATGCTCTGGAATCTTCCATAAAAAACCGGCTAAAACAATAATATCCGCCTCCTTTTTTAAGAACTTCAATAACGCCCCTTCTTCTAATAATTCTTTTTTACTAAATATTAACGATTTGATTTTAAGCGATGTAGCCCTATCTATGACTTTAGCATTCTTGTTGTTAGTCACAATATGTACAACAGACGCTACATCACTTTGTTGAAAAAACCGCGAAATATTATCAGCATTAGTTCCCGAGCCAGAAGCAAAAATTACAATACGTTTCATCAAAAGTTATAAATTTGTAGAGCAACAAAAAAAAGAATAATTATTAACAATTACGAAGAATAACATAAAAAATAAACATTTTTTTTTATATTGGACTTCACATTTTTCAAGGTAAAGTGAATTATCCAAAATAAGTTTTTTATTTTTGCCAAGAATTAAAATTAAAAAATTAAAAAATTATGTCAGACATTGCATCAAGAGTAAAAGCGATTATCGTTGATAAATTAGGAGTCGATGAAAATGAAGTAACAACTGAAGCAAGCTTCACAAACGATTTGGGAGCAGATTCATTAGATACAGTGGAATTAATTATGGAGTTCGAAAAAGAATTCGATATTCAAATTCCAGATGATCAAGCAGAAAACATTGGAACTGTTGGTCAAGCTGTAAGTTATATAGAAGAAAATAAGTAATCTTATAAACAATAACTACGAGTTTAATTTAAACTCGTAGTTATTTCTAATTATATCATGCTTTTATTATGGAGTTAAAACGCGTTGTAGTTACTGGACTTGGTGCTCTTACACCAATAGGTAATAATATAGAGGAGTATTGGAATGGATTGATAAATGGGGTCAGCGGAGCTGCGCCAATTACACATTTTGATGCGTCTAAATTTAAAACTCGTTTTGCTTGTGAAGTAAAGAACTTTGAAATTACTGATTTTGTTCATCGAAAAGAAGCAAGAAAAATGGATAAATTCACTCAGTACGCAATGGTTGCTGCTGATGAAGCCATTGTTGATTCTAAAATCGATTTAGAAAAAGTAAATCACGATAGAGTTGGTGTAATTTGGGGAGCAGGAATTGGTGGACTAGAAACGTTTCAAAACGAAGTATTAAATTTTGCTTCAGGTGATGGAACTCCTAGATTCAATCCGTTTTTTATCCCAAAGATGATTGCTGATATTGCTCCTGGATTTATTTCTATTAAATACGGGTTTAGAGGTCCAAATTTTACAACTGTTTCTGCCTGCGCATCATCTGCCAATGCAATAATAGATGCTTTTAACTATATAAGATTAGGGAAAGCAGATATATTTGTTACTGGTGGTTCAGAAGCCGCAGTTACTATTGCAGGAATTGGAGGCTTTAACGCCATGCATGCATTATCTACTAGAAATGATGATCCTGCAACAGCTTCAAGACCTTTTGATCAAAATCGTGATGGTTTTGTATTAGGCGAAGGTGCTGGCGCAATGATATTAGAAGAATACGAACACGCAATTGCTCGAGGAGCAAAAATATACGCTGAAGTTGGCGGTGGCGGATTATCTGCAGATGCGCATCATATTACAGCTCCACATCCTGAAGGATTAGGCGCAATGAATGTAATGCTTAATTGTTTAGATGATGCAAATTTAAAAATTGAAGATGTTGACGCGATTAACGTTCATGGAACTTCAACACCTTTAGGGGATGTTGCTGAAACAAAAGCAATTTTAAGGGTTTTTGGTGATCATGCATATAAGATGAATATCAATTCTACAAAATCAATGACAGGCCACTTATTAGGTGCTGCTGGAGTTATTGAGGCTATTTCTTCAATACTCTCAATTAAAACAGGAATTATTCCTCCAACAATCAATCATTCAACTAAGGATGATAATATTGATGAGAAATTAAATCTTACATTAAACAAACCTCAAAAAAGAGAAGTAAATGTTGCTATGAGTAACACGTTTGGCTTTGGAGGTCATAACGCTTGTGTGCTATTCAAAAAATTAACTTAATTTTTTAATGAGTTTTATTCGTAAAATAATATCGTCTCGCAGTAAAAAGGATGATGAGTTTTATCATGAATTAAAAAAAATCTTAGGGTTTTCTCCTAAAAAAATGTCTGTTTACAAAAAGGCATTTATACATAGATCTATTAAAGAAACTACAGAAGAAGGTAATCCTCAAAACTATGAGCGTTTAGAATTTCTTGGCGACGCCATTTTAGGCTCTGTAATCGCTTCTTATTTGTTTAAAAAAGTTCCTTCAGGAAACGAAGGCTACTTGACTCAAATGCGCTCTAAAATAGTTAGTAGAGATCATTTGAACGAACTTGGTAGAGATTTAGATTTAATTAGGTTTGTAAAAAGTAATGTTTCAAAATCTAAATTTGGAGAAAATATTAATGGCAATATTTTTGAAGCATTGATTGGAGCAATTTATCTTGATAGAGGCTATAAATCTTGCAAAAAATTTGTTTACAAGTGCATTATTAAACCTTATGTAGATATTCCTATACTTGAAGGAAAAATAACGAGTTACAAAAGTTTATTTATTGAATGGTGTCAAAAAGAAAAAAAGGAATTTGAATTTGATGTTTATGATGATACCGGAAACGACTCTGTAAGACATTTTAGTGTAAAATTACTACTAAATAATAAAATTGTTTCTAAGGGAAGAGCCACTTCTAAAAAGAAAGCTGAAGAAATTGCTTCAAAAAGAGCCTACTTTGCATTTCAGCATGAAATTTCTTAAACGCACTATAACGTTATAGTTTTTTTTAATGTTAAACAAGTTAGGATGCTAAAATATCCTTATCTTAGCTAATCCTATTAACTCTTTGGATATGCAAATACATTCGTTAGATTTAGTTGATGATTATTCATTAATTGGCATTCACAGTTCTGAAGAGGATTATAAATTGGCTTATTTACTTAATTTTCATTTAAACACCAAGTTTACCAAGTCCAATATCAACTTAGATTTTAAAAACAGAAATGCTTCTTTTCCGATTTTTGAATTTATTGATGAAAAAAATCAAGTAGCAAATTATTTAATTTCTAATAAGTGTATAGGAAATACAAGTGCAAATACTGGTACAAATTTGTTTTCAAAAAACGAATTTTTCAGCTCTACGTCTTATCTAATATCAGAAAAGAAAAACGTAGATTATTTTATAAAAATTGAAGGAGAAGTCTCTAATATTGAATTATTTAAGACTATTGAGAAGCTCAATAAAATAAATCAAATCGTTGCTTCTTACACAATTAACCCAAACAAATTAAACTCGAAAGACTTTTTAATATTTTAATTTATGCAATTACTTAAAAAAACAAAAATCGTTGCCACTTTAGGCCCTGCCTGTAGTAAAAAAGAAGTTCTCAAAAATATGGTGCTCGCTGGAGTCAACGTTTTTAGAATTAATTTTTCTCATGCATCTTATGATGATGTTGCTCAAAGCATAAAAACAATTAGAGAAATAAATGTAGAAACAGGGATTCATACTGCAATATTAGCCGATTTACAAGGTCCAAAACTAAGAGTTGGTGTAATGAAAGAGGCTCTTTTGAAAAAAGGAGATATATTCACTTTTACTACAGAAGAATGTATTGGGAATAACAAGATGGCTTATATGACATATCAAAGTTTCCCTCAAGATGTAAAAGCAGGAGAGCAAATTTTGGTTGATGATGGGAAATTATTATTTGAAGTTATAAAATCTGACAATAAAAAAAATGTGACTACTAAAGTCATAAGAGGCGGTGAATTAAAATCAAAAAAAGGAGTAAATCTACCTAATACCAATATATCACAACCTGCACTAACTGAAAAAGATATAAATGATGCAATTTTTGCAATTGGTCAAGAAGTAGATTGGATGGCATTGTCGTTTGTAAGAACTGGAGAAGATTTGAAAATGTTACACGATTTAATTAAAAAACATTCAAAACATAAAATCCCTGTAATTGCTAAAATTGAAAAGCCAGAAGCTGTAAAAAATATTGATGATCTTATCCCGTATTCTGATGGATTTATGGTCGCTCGTGGTGATTTGGGTGTGGAAATTCCAATGAATGAAGTTCCTTTGATTCAAAAAAAGATTGTGTTGCGTGCTAAACAAGCAAGAATTCCTGTAATTATTGCAACTCAAATGATGGAGTCAATGATTACAAATCTTGTTCCTACAAGAGCAGAAGTTAATGACGTTGCAAATTCAATTATGGATGGTGCAGATGCTGTAATGCTTTCTGGAGAAACATCCGTTGGTATGGATCCGTTGAATGTGATTGAACATATGACGAAAATTATTGCAAGCGTTGAAGATTCTCCATTAATTACTGTGCCAATAAAACCACCACATGTAAAAACTGTAAGATATATTTCAAAATCAATTTGTTATCACGCTGCCAATATGGCTAATGATATTGATGCTAAAGTAATTTCAACACTTACCAATAGTGGTTATACTGCATTTCAGGTTTCTGCGTGGAGACCAAAAGCACACATATTGGCATTTACTTCAAATAAAAGAATTTTAACCATGTTGAATTTACTTTGGGGAGTTGAGGCCTTTTATTACAGTAATTTAGTAAATACAGACACTACAATTAAAGAGATAAATCAATTAGCAAGAGAAAAAGGCTTTTTAGAAAAAGGTGACTACGCGATTAACCTTACATCTATGCCTGTAAAAGAAAAAGGGATGGTAAACACATTGCGATTGACAGAATTATAGTTTTAATCTTCTTGTTGTTTAGTTTGTTTTTTTAAAGATCATCAATACACTAAGTTAGATTTATTCTAAAATTTAGTATATTTAACTTCTACTTAAACTTACTACTATGCCTATAAAAAATTTTAGAGCACCTCAAAAGAAAGCAGAAAAACCATCTGGAAGTCCAATTTTAGTGTCCGATTATATGACCACAAACTTAATCACGTTTAAACCAGATCAATCTGTAATGGAGGTGATGGATTCTTTGATAAAAAATAGAATTTCTGGTGGACCAGTTGTTAATAATAATGGAGAGTTAATTGGTATTATTTCTGAAGGCGATTGTATTAAGCAGATTTCTGAAAGTCGCTACTTTAATATGCCAATGGCAGAAACAACAGTTGAAAACCATATGGTAAAAAATGTTGATGTAATAGACGGGAATATGAATATTTTTGATGCGGCGAATCTGTTTTTAAAATCAAAGAGACGTCGTTTTCCAATTATTCAAGACGGAAAGTTAATTGGTCAAATTAGCCAAAAAGATATTTTAAAAGCCGCGCTGGAACAAAAAGGAAATACGTGGTAGTTATTCTCTTTTAATCAATAAATAATAATCATTTTCTAACGCAAGGTATCCTTGATCGTATACATAAAAATAGGTGTTGCCTGTTTTGGTTGTATAAATAGAAGTAAATGTATTAAAGTCAAAATTGTTACTTAACAACTTTACTCGAGTTACTTTAGTTTTCCCAGTTTTATTAAGATTTACAAGTGTTTTATAGTTTTTACGAAGTCTATAATTCACATTCCGAATCATATTCTTACTTTCTTTATCTACTTTGTTATTATATGTGTTTCTACAATAATCTGAACAAAATTTCTTATCAATTCTTCCTTTAAAAGGCTCACTACATTCCAAACATTTTTGTACATCCATATTTAACAATTTCTATATGTATAATTAAAACCAATTGCGCTTAGTATCATTGGAATAATTTCTATCTTCTAATTATATCGGTATTTCATCTAACTATTTTTGATTCTTTTAAAACACTTCCGAATAGTTTTTACACACTGTAATATTTGATTTTCAGCAACTTATATACAAATGTACGGAAATTTTATTTGAATGTAGTCATTTATAAACATTTACAACCGAAAGTAACCGTTTAACAACCAGTTAAAAAGAAACAACCACCTCATCTTTGCAGTGTCGAAACGAATTGACAATATTATAATCATTTAAAAACTTATCTTATGAGTACGTTAAGAAACAAAGTACAGTTGATTGGAAACTTAGGAAACAATCCAGAAATCATCACTTTAGATAGTGGTAAAAAACTAGCAAAATTTTCTATTGCTACAAATGAATCTTTTAAAAATACAGATGGAGAAAAGGTGCAAAATACACAATGGCATAATGTTGTTGCGTGGAATACAACTGCAGAAATTGTAGAAAAATATCTTGAAAAAGGAAAAGAAATAGCAATTGAAGGAAAATTAACATCTAGATCTTATGATGATAAAGATGGTAACAAAAGGTATGTAACAGAAATCGTTTGTAGCGAATTATTAATGCTTGGTGGGAAATAACGTGAAAAAGACATTAAGGAGGGCGCAATAGCGTTCTCTTTATGTTATAATGAGACTTTCTTAAAAAAATATATGAGGTTATATCTGTTGCTAATTTAATTTATTTGTGGGGTTCAATCTTTTCGAAATAATGATAAGAATTTAGAACCTTTGCAAAAAAGAGATTTAAAATATAAGAAATAATTACCCTAATATTCCTGGTCTTCCTAGACTTTAAACTTTGAGTAACTTTATTTG
>CAJXUO010000048.1 GCA_913061425.1 uncultured Lutibacter sp. | reverse complement strand
TAGGCGCAAGTTCTAAGCCATCAACTGAAAGAGAGCTACTGGAATTAATATTTATGGAGCTGTTAGACCCTACCGATAGCGTTTGACCGAAAGTAATTAAACTACCAGTCAAAAAAATAAATAAAAAGTGTTTCATGGAAAATTAAATTGGTTATTCAAATGTAATTCAATTTATTAAAATATAATGTAAATAGTTATACAAAGCTACAATAGTGCTTTTTTTAACGCGCTATTTAAACCGTATTTAAACGCTGAGTTAAATCTCTAAGCTTCTCTAAATCTTTCAAGAAAAAGTTCGATAATTGGAGTACGTTGTGTACAAAGCCTTAATTTTTTTAGTTAAGGCTTTTTAATTTATTAAGCTAAGATATGATTACCGAAAGACTCATTTTTTATAGGGAAAAAAATAAATTTTGGTAAAAATTTAACGATTAAACACTAGATTCTATTTATATTCGTACGATTAAAAATTAATGAAGAAACAAGAGAAATACGACAAAGCATATATAAAAATGGCTCAAGAGTGGGCTAAGTTATCATATTGCGAAAGAAAAAAAGTTGGAGCTTTAATAGTAAAAGACAGGATGATTATTTCCGATGGATTTAACGGAGCGCCAACAGGTTTTGATAATTGCTGTGAAGATAAAGAAGGAGACACTAATTGGTATGTTTTACATGCCGAAGCAAATGCAATTTTAAAAGTAGCGAGCTCTACACAATCGTGTAAAGGAGCGACATTATACATTACACTTTCTCCATGCACAGAATGCAGCAAGTTAATTCATCAATCTGGAATAAAAAGAGTGGTCTATTCAAGAGCATATAAGGACGCTACAGGACTAAAATTTTTGGAAAAAGCAGGTGTTGAATTGACATATTTTAATATAGAGAAATGAAAACGAAGTCATATTTACCAATTTATTTAGGAGTTGCAATTGCAATTGGAATTTTGATTGGTAGTTTTTTTAATTTTAAAAATAGCACAAGCTCGATTTTTAAGTCTAACAGTGAAGAGGCTAAAATAAAGAGACTAATTGATTATATACAGCATGATTATGTAGACGATGTAAATACAGAGGATCTATTAGATGGCGCTATTGATCAAATCATAAATAAGTTAGATCCTCACTCACATTATTTTAGCAAACAAGATTTTGAAAGAGATAATGAACAAATGCAAGGAAATTTTCATGGAATTGGAATTCAATTTATTATTCATAATGATTCTGTTGTAATTACTAAAATATTGGATGGAGGGCCAAGTAAAAAGGTCGGATTACAGGCTGGAGATAGAATTTTAAAGGCAGATAGCGACTCATTGTCTGGTGTTAAAATCACAAGTGATGCTGTTATGAAAATTTTGAAAGGCGATACAGAGACTAAAGTTAATTTAACTGTTTATAGACATATTGAAGATGAAATTTTAGATTTTGAAATCATCAGAGGAGAAGTTCCTATAAGTAGTGTTTCGGCAAGTTACATGTTGAGCGATGAAATTGGGTTTATCAAAGTAGATAGGTTTGCAAGAACAACATACAATGAATTTAAAAACGCTCTTGATGATTTAATTAATAAAGGGATGGAAAAGTTGGTGTTGGATTTACGAGACAATCCTGGCGGCTTTATGGACATTGCTAATAAAATTGCAGATGAATTTTTAGAAGACGATAAATTAATTGTGTTCACAAAAAATAAAAAAGGTGAAATAGATAAAGATTTTGCTACAGACAAAGGAGACTTTGAAAAGGGGCAGGTTTATATTTTGATTAATGAAAATTCTGCCTCAGCATCAGAAATAGTTGCAGGTGCTCTTCAAGACAACGACAAAGGAACTATAATTGGACGTAGATCTTTTGGAAAAGGGTTAGTTCAGCAAACCATGGGTCTTGGTGACGGTTCGGCTATTAGGTTAACCACAGCAAGGTATTATACTCCTACAGGTAGATCTATTCAAAAACCATATGACTTAAATCACAATAAAGAATATAGAGAAAGTTTTAATAAGCGATTTGAAAATGGAGAGTTGGTTTCAAAAGACAGTATCAAAGTAAATGACTCTTTGAAGTATACAACACCTAAAGGAAGAATTGTTTATGGAGGTGGAGGAATTGTGCCTGACGTTTTTGTTGCAATAGACACAACTCAATTTATTGAAAATAAATATGTAAATTCAAATTTATTAAATAGATTTTCTTTTGAATATGTAGATACGAATAGAAAAGCATTAAAAAATATTGCTTTGCAAGATTTTATTTCTTCATTTGATCAAGATGAAGAAATTTTAAATGAGTATTTTAGTAGAATGGAGATTACGTTACCAATACCGAACACTAAAAAACAGATTGTAAAAAGATATTTAAAAGCCAGTATCGCTCAAAACCTATTTGATGATAATGGTTTTTACAAAACGATTCAATCCAATGATAAAATGATTGAAAAAGTATTCTTTTTGGACAGTATTAATGATGAGTATTCAAACTAAAATATATTTCGCTTCAGACCAGCATCTAGGAGCTCCAACTGCAAAAGACAGTTTAGAAAGGGAACAAAAGTTTATCCGTTGGTTAGACATTGTTAAAGAAGATGCGGAGGCAATTTTTTTATTGGGTGATTTATTTGATTTTTGGTTCGAATACAAAACCGTTGTTCCTAAAGGGTTTGTTAGAGTTTTAGGTAAATTAGCTGAAATAAGAGACAGCGGAATTCCAATTCATTTTTTTGTTGGTAATCATGATTTATGGATGAGAGACTACTTTCAGTCAGAATTGAATATTCCAGTATATCATCAATCAAAAGAATTTACATTCCACAACAAAACCTTTTTGATTGGGCATGGAGATGGATTAGGACCTGGAGACAAAGGATATAAAAGAATGAAGAAGGTTTTTGAAAATCCCATATCAAAATGGCTTTATAGATGGCTTCATCCAGATATTGGTGTGAAACTAGCACAATACTTATCCGTAAAAAACAAACTCATTTCTGGTGAAGAAGACGTTCTTTTTTTAGGAGAAGAGAAAGAGTGGTTGGTGCAATATGCAAAACGAAAATTAGAAGATAAACACTACGATTATTTTTTATTTGGTCATCGACATTTACCAATGGAAATAACTGTTGGAGAAAATTCAAAATACATCAATACAGGAGATTGGATTACTCATTTTACCTACGCAGTGTTTGACTCGAAAGAATTAACCCTCAAAACTTTTGAAGGATAACTACCTTAAGTGATTTTAAACATTTTTTTAACCAATTTTTAACAGCAATAAAAAAATTAATTGTGCTTCTTGCAATCCCAAAGAAAGCATAGTATATTCACGCGTTTAAATTTTAATGATGATAGAAGAAAATAATACAACAGTAGACATTAGAGCAATCAATGAAAAGATAGAAAAGGAAAGCGCTTTTGTTGATTTGTTAGTTATGGAAATGAATAAAGTAATTATTGGTCAGAAACACATGATCGAACGATTATTAATTGGATTATTAGGAAACGGACATATATTATTAGAAGGAGTTCCTGGATTGGCTAAAACTTTAGCAATTAACACATTGTCTAAGGCTGTAAAAGGGGATTTTAGTAGAGTACAGTTCACGCCAGATTTATTACCTGCAGATGTTGTTGGAACGATGATTTATAACATGAAGGATAATGAGTTTTCTATCAAAAAAGGACCGATTTTCGCCAATTTTGTGTTGGCAGATGAAATAAATAGAGCACCAGCAAAAGTACAATCTGCATTATTAGAAGCAATGCAAGAGCGTCAAATTACTATTGGTGACACCACTTTTAAATTGGATGATCCGTTTTTAGTAATGGCAACTCAAAATCCAGTAGAACAAGAAGGAACATATCCTTTACCAGAAGCACAAATGGATAGATTTATGCTGAAAGTAGTGATTGACTATCCGAAGATTGAAGATGAACAGTTGATAATGCGTCAAAACTTAAAAGGAGGTTTTGATAAAGTAAATGCAGTTGTTTCGTTGGCGCAAATTAATAAAGCAAGAGAAGCAGCAAAAGAAGTGTATATGGACGAGAAAATCGAGAAATATATACTTGATATTGTCTTTGCCACTCGTTACCCTGAAAAATATAACTTACCAGATTTAAAGAACTTAATCAGTTTTGGAGCGTCTCCAAGAGGGAGTATCAATTTAGCGATAGCTGCAAAATGCTATGCATTTATAAAGCGAAGAGGATATGTGATTCCTGAAGATGTTAGAGCAGTTGTACAAGATGTTTTACGTCACAGAATTGGAATAACATACGAAGCTGAAGCTGAGAATATCACTTCAATAGATATTATCAATAAGATTGTAAACGAAGTAGAAGTACCATAGAAAATGTGGAATCGTTAAATCGTTGATTTGTTTTTGTAAAAAGACAAAACAGTTCAACAGATAAACATTTAAACAGTTCAACAATAACAAATGGATACTAAAGAATTACTAAAGAAAGTACGTAAAATTGAGATTAAGACAAAACGTTTGTCTAATCACATCTTTTCTGGCGAATATCACAGTTCGTTTAAGGGAAGAGGGATGACGTTTTCTGAAGTTCGCCAGTACCAATATGGAGATGATATTCGTGCAATTGATTGGAATGTTACCGCTCGTTATAATGATACTCACATCAAAGTTTTTGAAGAAGAGCGAGAGTTGACAATGGTTTTAATGGTTGATATTTCTGGTTCTGAATTTTTTGGAACAACCGAACAATTTAAAAGAGATACAATTACAGAAATTGCAGCAACATTAGCTTTCTCTGCAACTCAAAATAATGATAAAGTTGGTTTGGTTTTGTTTTCTGATAACATTGAATTGTTTATTCCTCCTAAAAAAGGGAAAAGTCATGTTTTGAGAATAATAAGGGAGTTAATAGAGTTCAAACCCAAAAGCAATAAAACGAATATTGGAGAAGCGCTGAAATATGTATCAAATGTGATGAAGAAAAAAGCAATTGTTTTTGTGTTATCAGATTTTATGGATACAGATTATGATCATTCTCTTAAAATACTTGGAAACAAACATGATGTCACAGGGATTCGCGTGTATGATAAACATGATGAAGAAATTCCAAACCTTGGAATGTTGCCAGTAAAAGATGCGGAAAGCGGGAAGGTTTTACTCGTAAACACGATGTCTAAAAAAGTAAGAAATTCTTATAAAGCAAACTATTTAGAGTCTTTAGATTATTTTGAAAAATCATTTAGTAAAAGTGGTTCTGGAGCTATAAACACAAGAATTGACGAGAGTTACGTAAAAAAATTATTAGGATATTTTAAACGAAAAGGAGCATAAAACGTGAGTAGAATTATTACATATCTTATATTTCTTTGTGGCGGATTATTATTTGCTCAAAACCCTATTGAAACTATTGTAGATACAACAAGTATCAGAATAGGAGAACAAATAGAATATAAAATATCGGTTGATAAAACGGATAACGTTGTATTCCCTAAATTAGTTTTAGATAGTTTAAAAAAGGTTGAGGTCGTTGAAGAATTAAAGATTGATACAACACCTACCAAATACATCAAAAAATATTTACTGACTAGTTTCGATAGCGGCCGTTATGTTATTCCACGTCAACAAGTATTCATTAATAACAAAAAATACAGTACTGATTCTTTATTGATTGATGTTGCAACTGTTAAAGTTGACACCTTAAAACAAAGATTATTTCCAATAAAGACAGTTATAGATCAACCAATAATTTTTGATGATTACAAAAATTATATTTGGTTAGGCCTAGCAATATTAGCATTGATTTTAGCAATCATATTGTATTTTGTTTTTAGAAAAAAGAAAGAACAAATTGCAATAGAAAACCGTATTCCACCTTATATAACGGCAATGCAAAGATTAGGTGAGTTAGACGAACAGCAATTATGGCAAAACAATAAAGTAAAGCAATATTATATTGAACTAACAGATATTATTAGAACATATATTGAGCGTGAATTAAATATTCCAGCATTAGAATCAACTACCGATGAGTTGATGGAAACAATACAGGACTTTAATAAAATAAAAACACTTGATTTACCAAAAGAAACAATTGACAACCTTCAAAAACTATTACAAGAAGCTGATTTAGTCAAGTTTGCGAAACACAAACCAGTTTCGGGAGAAATACAATCTCATAGAGTTGATACGGAATTGATTATTAAAGATTTAAAACCTAAAAAAGTAGAGGAAAATGATGATGTGGAATAATTTTGAGTTTACACATCCACAGTTTTTGTGGCTACTACTGATTGTTCCTTTATTGGCAGTTAGGTATTTCTTGATGCGCAAAAAAGAGAGTGCAACATTGACTTTGTCAAGTACAAGATCTTTCAAGCCAACTATTTTATCTCGTCTAAAACCGATGTTAAATATTTTTAGGTTATTAGCAATTTCAGCATTAATAGTTGCATTGGCAAGACCAAGAAATGTATCTGTAAGCTCAAGAATAAATTCCAATAAAGGAATTGATATTGTGATGGCTATTGATGTTTCAGCAAGTATGTTGGCAAAAGATTTAAAGCCAAATCGTTTAGAAGCTTTAAAAGTAGTCGCAATAGACTTTGTAAACAAACGTCCAAATGACAGAATTGGAATTGTAGTATATGCTGGAGAAAGTTTTACACAAACTCCAATTACCAGTGATAAAAGAATTGTGAAGAATACAATTAGAAAGATTAAATGGGGACAAATGGATGGCGGAACAGCCATTGGAATGGGACTTGGTTCTGCCGTTAATAGATTAAAAGAAAGTAAAGCAAAAAGTAAAGTAATTATTTTATTAACCGATGGTGTAAATAACACAGGATTTGTTGACCCAAAAACGGCTACAGAACTCGCCAAAGGACTTGGAATAAAAACATATACAATTGGAATTGGTACAAATGGAACGGCTCCATTTCCTGTTGCCAAAGACATGAGTGGAAAGCTAATTTTTCAAGATGCGAAAGTTGAAATTGATGAAGAATTATTGAAATATATTGCTCAAGAAACAGGAGGAAAATACTTTAGAGCAACTGATAACTCTAAGTTAAAGGCGATTTATGCAGAAATCAACAAATTAGAAAAGACAGAAATAGAAGAGTATAAATATTATAATTATGACGAAAAATATCGTTCGTTAGTATTGCTCGCAGGACTATTATTAATGATAGAAATGTTATTGAGATTCACAGTTTATAGAAGTTTTATATAAGAAAATGTATCAAATAGAAGAACCAACATATTTTATTTATTTAGTAGCAATACCAATATTGTTTATGGTGTTTTTGCTTATTTTTTGGTGGAAAAAAAGAACCCAAAAAAACTTTGCTAAAATAGGATTGTTAGATAAGTTAAGTCCAGAGAAATCAACCTTTAAGTACTTTTTAAAAATGACGATTTTCTTACTTGGTTTAGCCTTTTTAATCGTTTCCCTTACAAACCCAAAGATGGGAACAAAGATGGAAACAGTGAAGCGGCAAGGTGTAGATATCGTTTTTGCATTAGATGTTTCAAAAAGCATGTTGGCAGAAGATATTGCTCCTAACAGATTAGAAAAGGCGAAACAAATTATTTCTAAGATTATTGATAAATTGGGAAGTGACAGAATAGGAATCATTATTTATGCAGGAAATTCGTATCCATTACTACCGATAACTACAGATCATGGTGCTGCAAAAATGTTCTTGCAAAGTGCAAATCCTGATATGGTTTCTAGCCAAGGAACTGCAATAAATGAAGCCATAAAATTAGCAAGTTCATATTATAATAATGACGAACAAACCAATCGTTTCTTATTCATTATTTCAGATGGTGAAGATCATCAAGAAGATGCTTCAAGTGCAATTGCCCAAGCCACAAAAGAGGGAATAAAAACTTATACAATTGGAGTAGGAACTGAAAAAGGAGGGCCAATACCAATAAAGTATAAAGGAGAATTAGAAGGCTATAAGAAGGACAGTAAAGGAGAAGTTGTCATTACTAAATTGAATCCAGAAACTCTTAAAGAAATTGCAGGAGCAGGAAACGGTAAATATATAGTTGGGAATAAGACTCAAAAAACAGTTGATTATGTTGAAGATTTATTA
>CAJXUO010000047.1 GCA_913061425.1 uncultured Lutibacter sp. | reverse complement strand
ATTGTAAATTTGCAGCGGCAAGTCCTACACAACTAGCTCCCTTTGAATCCTCCAGAGCGGGAACGCAGCAAAGGTATTAGGTTGTAGCGGTGTGATGTAGATCGCTTGCCATTTTTCTTTTTTAGTATTGTAGTCCTGCATTCGCAGGATTTTTTATTTGTAGTAAATTAGTTTAATTTTACAAACATGAGAAAAGTCGTTTTAATTACTGGAGGATCATCTGGAATTGGTAAATCTGTTGGAGAATATTTAATTCAAAAAGGGTATACGGTCTATGGCACAAGTAGAAATCCACAAAAAATAGAAAACCATCCTTTCAAACTTTTACAATTGGATGTTAATTCAGTTGAAACAATAACGAGTGCTGTTCAAGAATTGATTTCAATAGAAGGAAGGCTTGATGTTCTTATTAATAATGCAGGAATGGGAATTACGGGTCCAATTGAAGACACATCAACTGAAGAGATGCGTAAAGTTTTTGATACCAATTTTTTTGGTGCTATTGATGTGATGAAAGCCGTTTTACCGCAAATGCGTTTACAAAAGGCTGGAATTATACTAAATATTACATCTATTGCTGGTTATATGGGACTTCCGTTTAGGGGAATTTACTCTGCAACAAAAGGAGCATTAGAACTTGTGACTGAAGCGTTGAGCATGGAAGTTAAAAATTTAGGAGTCAAAGTTGTGAATGTTGCTCCTGGAGATTTTGCCACTAATATTGCTTCAGGACGTTATCATACACCCGTTTTTGAAAATTCTGCCTATAAAAAAGTATATCAAGAGAACTTAGATTTAATGAACTCTCATGTAGATAGTGGAAGTGACCCTATTGAAATGGCTAAAGGGATTCATAATATAATAGAATCAAACAATCCAAAAATTCATTATAAAATTGGAAGTTTTATGCAAAAATTCTCAATTGTGCTTAAAAGAGTTTTGCCAGACAGAACTTATGAAAAGTTATTAATGAATCATTATAAATTATAATAAGATAAAGTATTTTTGTACCAAATAACTCAACAAAATAAAAACCAAAGAATGAAATTTTTTATCGACACAGCAAACTTAGACCAGATTAGAGAAGCCCAAGCCATGGGAATTTTAGATGGAGTAACAACAAACCCATCATTAATGGCAAAAGAAGGGATTACAGGAGCAACTAATATTTTAAAGCATTATGTTGACATCTGTACTATTGTAGAAGGTGATGTAAGTGCAGAGGTTATTTCAACTGATTTTGATGGAATGGTAAGAGAAGGAGAAGCGTTAGCGGCTCTTCATCCACAAATTGTTGTGAAATTACCAATGATTGCTGATGGTATAAAAGCATGTAAGTACTTTTCTGATAAAGGAATTAAAACAAATGTAACACTTGTTTTTTCTGCAGGACAAGCATTATTAGCTGCTAAAGCTGGAGCAACTTATATGTCTCCTTTTATTGGTCGTTTAGATGATATTTCTACTGATGGATTGGCTTTAATTGCAGATATCCGTTTGATTTATGATAACTACGGATTTGAGACTCAAATTTTAGCTGCATCTGTAAGACATACAATGCATATTATGGATTGCGCAAAAATTGGTGCAGATGTTATGACAGGACCTTTAAGTGCTATCAAAGGATTGTTGAAACACCCATTGACTGATATTGGACTTGCACAATTCTTAGAAGATTATAAAAAAGGGAATTAATACGAAGTAAATAATTAAAAAAAAAAGGGAACTGTAAATTACAGTTCCCTTTTTTTTTATGGAATTATAATTTTTCTTTCAATAACTTAATGTCATCTCTTAATTGAGCGGCAACTAAAAAGTCAAGTGCTTTTGCAGCTTGCTCCATTGCTTTTCTTTTATCTCTTATCCTTTTCTCAATTTGTGGCTTCGTTAAATATTCTAAATCTTCTTCTGCCGCTTTATTGGCAGTACTATCATAGTGAAAAGAGGAGATATTTGATTTGATTAAAGAATTATCTAATGATCTTTTAATCTGTGTTGGAACAATATTATTTTCAGTGTTATATTCAATCTGCTTTTCTCTTCTACGGTTTGTTTCGTCCATAGTCAACTGCATACTTTTAGTAATTTTATCGGCATACAAAATGGCTCTTCCGTTGATGTTTCTTGCAGCTCTACCAATTGTTTGGGTTAGAGAACGATGACTTCTTAAAAAACCTTCCTTATCTGCATCTAAAATGGCAACCAATGAAACTTCTGGCAAGTCCAAACCTTCACGTAATAAGTTGACACCAATCAACACATCAAATAGTCCTTTACGTAAATCTTGCATAATTACGACACGATCCAAAGTGTCTACATCAGAATGTATATAACGGCATCTTATTTGAATACGACTTAAATATTTTGTCAACTCTTCAGCCATTCTTTTTGTAAGAGTTGTAATAAGCGTTCGCTCATCTTTATCAACACGTATTTGAATTTCTTCAATCAAATCATCAATTTGATTTAAACTTGGGCGAACCTCAATAATTGGATCTAATAATCCTGTAGGTCTAATGACTTGCTCAACAAAAACACCTTCTGTTTTTTGTAACTCATAATCGGCAGGAGTAGCACTCACATAAATCGTTTGATTTTGAATGGCTTCAAATTCTTCAAACTTTAAAGGTCTGTTGTCCATTGCTGCAGGTAATCGAAAACCGTATTCTACCAAGTTTTCTTTTCTACTTCTATCACCGCCATACATGGCATGCGTTTGCGGAATTGTCACATGACTTTCATCAATAATCATTAAGTAATCATCTGGAAAATAATCTAACAAACAGAAAGGTCTTGTTCCTGCTTCACGACCATCAAGATAGCGAGAGTAGTTTTCAATTCCAGAGCAGTACCCTAATTCTCGAATCATTTCTAAATCAAATTCCGTACGTTCCTTTAATCGTTTTGCTTCCAAATGCTTTCCAATTTCTTTAAAATAGTCATATTGCTTCATCAAATCCTCTTGAATCATATGAATAGCATTTTGAAGTATATCAGGAGATGTCACAAATAGATTGGCAGGATAAATTACTAATTCCTCAAATTTTTCTACAACGCAGTTGTTTTCTAAATCAAAACTTTCAATCTCTTCTATTTCATCACCAAAAAAATGGATGCGATATGCATAATCCCCATAAGAAGGATACACAGTAACAATATCACCTTTTACTTTAAATGTTCCACTGCTGATGTCAAATTCGGTACGAGAATACAAACTTTGAACTAAAGTGTGTAAAAACTTGGTGCGAGAAATAACTTGATCTTTTTCTATATTGATGACATTTTTCTTGAATTCTACGGGATTTCCAATACCATATAAACAAGAAACCGAAGCAACAACCAATACATCTCTACGACCAGATAATAGGGAAGAAGAGGTGCTTAAACGCATACGCTCAATATCTTCATTGATTGATAAATCTTTTTCTATATAGGTTCCTGAAGTAGGTATGTAGGCTTCTGGTTGATAGTAATCATAATAGGACACAAAATACTCAACCGCATTGTTTGGAAAAAAGGATTTAAACTCTTGATACAACTGTGCTGCCAAGGTTTTATTATGTGCCAAAACCAAGGTTGGTTTATCTACACTCTCTATTACGTTGGCAACCGTAAACGTTTTTCCAGAACCTGTAACACCTAATAAAACTTGACCGTTTTCACCATTGTTGATACCATCTACCAGTTGTTTGATGGCTTGTGGTTGATCTCCTGTTGGCTGAAAGTCTGAAACGAGTTTAAATTGCATAGCGCAAAAATACGGAGAAAAAAGGGTTTATTTTTGGTTGATTTTAGGGTTTGTGCTTAACGGTTTTGGTTATAATTTCGTTGTGGATTGATTGCGAATTTTTCATAACAAACTCCACAGTTTAAATATAGTTCTAATTATCATGTTAGTTACAATGCCACAATGAAATATAACCGTTGTTGTAGTGCGTTATTTTTAAATCTAATCATTGAAATTATCTAAAATCAAATACCCTATTTCAGGATTGTCGTTTCGATACCTCACTATATATGTTTTATTTAAATCAATATCATTTTTAATTCTTAATCTTTGAATTCTTTTATACTTTTCATTTCCAACTTTATATTCAAAGAATATGTTTCGAGTATTCCACCATTTATTGCTTAAACCTGTACTATACGTTTCTGAATATTTTTCTGTTAAAATGAACTTTGAATAATCAATACTAATATCCTTAAAATCATTAGGGTTGTAAGCAATTTCAAATTTTTCAGAGTTCCAAACTCCTTTAAATGGCTTACTTTTAATTTTTGTTATTTTGATTCCCTCAATTTCATATTCCCAAGATAAACTCTTTCCTTTTGAGAAAGATATCCCCTCAGTTCTTAATCCGTTTTTCAAGAGGTTTTCTGAGTGATTTTTTTGATATTTCCAATTATATCCTAAAGCAATGATTAATAGAATTAAGACAATCAGACTCCAATAATATTTTAATGTTGATTTTAATTTTTCGTTCAAGATTTCAATTTTTTCCGTAATGCACTACAACTGGTTATAAAAGCACTAAAGTACTCTTTTATGGGTTTGTATTTCTAGATAAAAGGGATTTTTGTTCCTGTTTACCGTTTTTTGTTAATGATAATAATAGCGTGTCCAATGGACTTTTAATTCCAATTTTATTATTTTCTACCTAAATAATACGTTATCAGCTTAGAAAAGGCATGTTCATATCTTGATTTACAATCTGTGATATCTCCTTCAAACTTTAGTTCATTTTTAACTCCTAAATTGTAGATGCCTTTACCTTTCGCCATGCGTTCTAATTTACGAATTGCTTTTGCAGATAATTTAGTATAAACAGGTTCTAAGATTTGGCATTGTTCTATTTTTCCATTCTTTATATCCCAATCTTTTGCTTCTTGCTGTTTCAATATATTATTTGAAAAATAAACTTCTTTAAGTAAAGGAAAAGCAAATGCTAATACTTTCTTTGAACCTTCGTTTCCAAACCAAACCACTTCTTTGTTTCTAATAATAAATGTTCTGATAAAATAATTATCAAAAGAGGAGAATTGTCCCGCAACTACCGCAGCCACTCCAACTCCATTTATTTCATGTCCTCGTTTTTCTCGTTCATCATCAAACCAAAGATAAAAATCACGTACCTGTCGAATGGTTTTATATTTCAGATTTCCATCATCTATTGATAGGTTGTATTTGTTGGCTTGTTTCCAAGTTTCTGTATTTCTATTTCTATCTTTTTTTAACCAAGAGCCATTCTGAAGAAAATTTTGTCCAGTTGTTTTTTTGTAGTCTCTTAGGTTTTTCCATTCTTGTGAGAAGGCAACTTGAGTGTTTAATAGGAGGAAAACAATGATTACCAAGTTGAGTAATTTATTCATAATGTAGTTTTGTTTGTTTGTAGAAAATCCATGATATGAATCGTTTAAAGATTGTACATGTGACGATGCTAATTTAGTATTTTAAAACTACAAAATTAAGAATTTACCTTCTCAAATATACCCAACCATTTAGAGGTTTGTACTCACTATCATTTAGATGTAGCGTATAAAAATAAGTGGCTGTTGGTAGCGGTTTTCCATCATTAAAGAGCCTTCCATTCCATTTAGGAGTATTGTTGTCGCCTTCAAAAACTAAGTTTCCATATCTGTTGTAAATGAGTAATTTGAAATCGGTAAAAATATCATAGAGTCCTAAAATGTCTAACTCATCATTTGTTCCATCGCCATTTGGAGAAAACCCTTCAGGAAATGTTGGAGGGCAATTATACACACTTAATTGAAATTGACTTATTGAAAAACAACCTGAAGTTGAGTTTGCTACTTTCACAAAGATTGTTTGAGGATTTGAACTGTTCTGATATTCCAAAACTGGATTTATAGAGTTGGTATCATCCTCTACATCACTTTCAGAAGGATACAAAGTTATTTCAAAAGCGGAGTTGTAATACTCGTTTATAAAAGAGTAGGTATCACTTAAATCAAAATTACCTGTTTCAAAACCAATATTACAGGCTTCTATATTTTCAATAGTTATACTTTCTGGTGGTTGAGGTAAATTTATTTCTAGAGTATCAGAATTATTGGTATCACTAATTTCTAATACAGTATTTTCTTCATCAACAAGTATTGTAATAGTAAAGTTGTCAGTTGTTGTTTCTGGAACTGTAAGAGTAACAAAAAACATTTCTGAGCCATCAATAGGGATATCATAAGTAGTCGTTAAACTGTGTATTAAAACAGCTTCAATATAAATGTTAATTGACGCGTTTGCAGGTAATATTTCAGTACTATTATTGTTATAGACAGTGAAATCTAACTCTAATTCACGTTCGTTACAATTGGTGATTTCATAAGTATCAATTTCAACCGTTGCATCTGGAAGTTGGCTATTTAGTTTTGTAATGATTGTATTTATCATCACATAGTCTTGACCAGAAGTTAGTTGAATAGATGCAGTTGTATCACCAATATCTATATTGTTTTGGATATCATAAAAATCCATATCCATATTATAGAGATCAGATTCTCCAGTAAAACTATTGGTTCCGTTAAACGCATTATTGACTGGATTCAAAGGAGGATTTCCTATTAAATTTCCGTTGATACGCAAAGATTCATTGACGCTCAGTCCAGCATCGCCTTCCCAAGCCAAAAAACCAATTTTTGCACCTACATCATCAATTACATTCAGGTTGTCTAATAAAATGGTGATATTTTCAGGTACATGCTGTAATCCATCATATACATTAATTTGGTTTAATGGTAGCGTGTCATTTTGGTATATAATGATGATAGACCATCCTCCAAAGTTGGTTGCATTGCCGCAATAGTTAGGAATTACTGTTGTTAAATCAAATTCTGATAAGGTATAACTTCCGTTTCCTGTATCTAATACTTGTTCTGTAATATCAGTAAATGCACTAAAGAAAGGAAGGCCATTTGTTCCTTGAGCGTCTTCAAAAGTACGCGTTGGAGTAATAGCGATATTGTTTAATTGTACTTCAAAATCTCCAGTTCCAGAACCTGCCCAATATAAAAATGCTGCTTGTACTGTATTGTCTGTAGATAAATTGAGTTCAGTGGTAGATTCCGTATTGATAACGCAACTAGAGAATAAACCATTTTCTTGCTGGTTTAAGGTGTTTCCAATCATAGTAAAATCTATTCTCCCTCCAAATTGCTGAAATAATTCAATATCTTGAGCGTGAGTATAGCTATAACTAAGTAGTGCAATGAGCATGCATATGCGAAACTTCATTTAGTGTCTTATTAGACTGAAAGGTCCATTGTGTTCTCTAGTTTTTCTACTAGAATCGATTAGTTGTGCCGTAAACCAATAATTTGTTTCAGACAATTATTTTCCGTTATAGAAACCATTCCAACCTTTACTACTTGGACTAACAGTTGTGATTATTTTACCAAATCTATCAAAATTTTTCATTATAGAAGCATGCACAAGTGGTAGTTTTATTTTTTTTAATCTTTCAGATTGAATTTCCTCTACCTTCTCACCAGACTAAAATGTCCTCTATGTCTTTTAATAGTTCCTTGATTGTCTATTAATTCTAAAGAGAACCAATAGTCAGCACTCGGTAACATTTCATTGTTATATAATCCATCCCAACCTTCACCTTGAATTGGATTTACAATCGCTACAATTTTCCCAAAACGATCATAAACATGTATTGGTGATATTGTAAAAGATGTAGAACCTAATCCAATTAATTGCCATAGATCATTATGTCCATCATTGTTTGGTGTTAAAAACTTTGGATAATCTAATAATACAATTTCTTTTGAGAATTCACCACACTCATTTTTATCATTGATTTTAAGCGTATAAACACCCCCTAAAAGCCCTTCAAAGATTGGTTCGTCTTGATATGGTCTACTATCATATGGATGGTCTAAAGCAAACTCATAATCACCACTTCCAAGATTGGTTGTAATAATTTCAATAGAATTTCCAGGACTGTCAAATTCAACAGAAACAATATCATCGTCGGTTAATGTAGCAATCGATGATTTTCTTAAAAGGATTGTTTTTGAACGCTCACATAAGGTAGTTGGATTGGTTGCTGTAACCGTATAATCAAC
>CAJXUO010000046.1 GCA_913061425.1 uncultured Lutibacter sp. | reverse complement strand
GAGAGGTCTCGTGGGCTCGGAGATGTGTATAAGAGACAGCATTAGGACCAATACCTTCTTTTTTTATTATGTATATTGTTGGCTAATTATTTAATTAACCCAAAATTATTATGAAAAAAATTACATTTAAAAATCTTTTGACTTTAATTGGGGTTTTATTTGTTTTTAATGCAAATGCTCAGCAAACAAAGAAAAGTCAATTACTGTCAACACCAATTCAGTTAACAGCTGACAGTCAGCGCTCGTTAGATGAAACAGGTTTTGTTAGGTGTGCATCTATAGAGATGGATCAACAAAGAAAACAAAGAGAATCTCATATTCAAACAGATCAACAGTTTGAAGAATGGTTAGCGCCACTGCTTCAAGCACGTAAAGCAGAGATTGCTCAACAAAAAGCAAATGGAAGCTTTAGAATGGTGGTTGTGAATATACCTATTATATTTCACGTTATTTCTTCTGGTGGAGCTTCCAATTTATCTCAAGCACAAGTTCAAGCTCAAATAGATCAATTAAATATTGATTTTAGTAATGGAGCCGGTAGTGTACATGCTGCGGCTGCAGATGCGCAAGTAGTTTTTCTGCCTGCTCAGGTAGATCCAAGTGGTAATCCATTAACAGAGGCAGGTATTAACAGGGTTACTACTTATGGTTCAGGTCCTTTTCCAACTTCAGATTTTGATGTCGGTGGAGGTGGTCTAGATATTAAATCTACAGGTTGGGATTATAGTCAATATGCAAATATATGGACTGCAGATATAACTGGTGGTATCTTAGGATATGCGCAGTTTCCATCTAATTCAACTCTACCAGGGATGGCAGCAAATGGAGGAACAATAATTAATAGTGGAGTTGTTGTTGGTTATGGAACAGTTGGTTCTGTAGCTATGCCTGGTTCTGCTGCACCTTATAACTTAGGTAGAACATTAACACATGAAGTTGGTCACTGGATAGGATTACGTCATATTTGGGGTGATAATACAAACTGTAATGGTGGTGCAACAGAGGGAGATTTTTGTGCAGATACACCTGAAGCTTCAGAATCTAATTTTGGATGTCCAACAGTTGATAGTTGTACGGCAGATGGATTAGGAAATGATATGGTAGAAAATTATATGGATTATTCAGATGATGCATGTATGGATATTTTTACTGCAGATCAGGTATTAAGAATAGAGACGGTACTTATAAATGCAGATGGTCTTTCTGATTTATCAAACTCTACAACAGCTACTTTAGGTCCAGTTATTGCATTTTCTAATGCAACACAGCTAATTAATGAAGTAACAGATTGTAATTATACAGACATTTCTATTCCAGTAAGTATTGGAGATATTCCTTCAGCAGCAGCAGATGTTACGGTTTCAGTTACTGGTGGTACTGCAACGGTAGCGGATTATTTAATAATGGGAACTGCTTTAAATTTCCCATTGGCATCTTCTGCAGATCAAAATTTCACATTACGTATATATAATGATAGTTTTGTTGAAGGAGATAAAACAATTACATTAGGGTTAGCATTGAATGCAAATGGAGGTGATGCCACTTTAACAACGGCACCAACTTTAGCTAATACAATTACTATTACAAGTGATGATATTGTTCCAAGTTCAACTTATTCAGTGACTCACTTTTATGATGATTTTGAAGATTTAGATGTAACAGATTGGACTTTTACTGATTCTGATGGAGATACCAACTTTTTTGGAGATCAATTATCAATTGGTGCTGTTACTCCAACTGCATCTTTAATATCAAGATCTTGGATAACTAATCCTTTAACACCTGATAATTGGGCGGTTTCTTCAGCAGTTGATTTATCAACAGCAACAGGAGCTATAACGTTGGAATGGAAAGTTCAAGCTGCAGCTGCTGCATGGGATCAAGAAGAATATTCAGTTTATGTTTCTACAAGTAATGCTATTGGAACTTTAGTAGGTTCAGCAACTACTTTTAATGAAATATATAATGATCCAGCAGATACAGGTTCATCATACACAAGAACATTAGACTTATCTGCTCATGCTGGTCAAACAGTTTATTTAGCATTTAGACATTGGAATTGTACTGATCAAGATTGGTTATCTATTGATGATGTTAATGTAACATCAATGGCTGCAACAAATGTTCAAACTGTTGTAAATGCTGCTCAAGATGATTTATTAACTTCTGCAGGTCAAATTTATACATCAGATGCTGCTTCGGGTGATGTTATGGCTGATGTTAATAATAATAATGGAGTAGATTACGGTTGTATATCTACAAACGTATCTAGAGCTTCAGGTGCAGCTCAGGTATATCAAGTTGCTGGAGCAGCAAATTTTGTAATGGATAAAACCTTTGCTATAACACCTACTACTGTTCAAGCAGGAGGTGATGCTACATTGAAATTTTACTTTACAGAAATTGAAATTATTGCATGGGAAGGTGTAACTGGTAATAATAGAAGTAGTTTGGTAGTAATTAAAGATAATGGAACACCAGAACCTATGACAACTTCTATTAGTAGTTTTGGTACGAATGTGACTTTAGAAGCCAGTTTTGTATCTGGAATAGAAGGAACTTATTATTTTGGAAAATTATCGGCATTAAAAGTTGAAAAAAGCGATTTTACATTATTTAGTATATATCCAAACCCAACGAACGGAATTGTAAGTATCTCTTTAAGTTCAATAGAAGATGTTCAAGTGTCATTATATGATATTAGAGGGCGATTGATATCTTCTGAATCACATACCAATAATTCAGGAACTTTTAGGAAAGAGTTGAATTTTGGAACAGTATCTTCAGGAGTTTATTTATTGAACGTGAAAAGCGGCAATAAAACGGCAACTAAAAAATTGATAATTCAATAAACAAATTGAAAACAAATATAAAAACCCAACACATTGTGTTGGGTTTTTGTTTGCCTCATTATAATTGTGAGTTATTTTTTGTCATTTAGAAATGAGGAACGATTGAGAAATCCCATAATGAGACTTGGCTACGCCGAACTTGCGTTTCTCGTCGCTTCGCTCTGTCGGAATGACAGAACGGATTAATTTTGGATGCTTTCTTGTTTTCATTCCAGGTATTAATCTGTAGTGCAATCAATATACCAATAACAACAAGCACAATTTCGCCAATGGCGTATGTGAAGTAATTTGGGAGTCTTACCGTCGTTAAGAAGATTTTGCCGCATTTGGCGAAAGAACTTAATCATAGCGCATTCATAAAGGGTTTGTTAGTGTTTATAAAACAAGCTCAAAAAGTACAATTTATTATAACGGTCATGCATCAGCGATTTTTTATCAACAGAAATAATTGTTTGAAACTCAACTCATAACTCATAATTAACAACTCAAAACCAAAATTAGCGTACCTTTGCACAAAATATTTTTGAATGAGCACTTTTGACGAGTTAAATCTATCGAATCAATTACAATACGCCATAGACGATTTAGGGTTTGTACAACCTACACCTATACAGGAACAAGCGTTTTCTGTCATTTTATCTGGTAAAGATATGGTTGGTATTGCGCAAACTGGTACAGGGAAAACATTTGCCTATATGATGCCTATTTTACGTGATTTGAAATTTTCAAAACAAGTAACTCCAAGAGTTTTAGTTTTGGTTCCTACACGTGAATTGGTACTGCAAGTTGTTGAAGAAATTGAAAAATTAGCAGCCTATATAAACGTTCGTGTTTTAGGGGTGTATGGAGGCGCAAATATCAATACTCAAAAACGAGCAATATTACAAGGAACGGATATTATTGTAGCAACTCCTGGAAGATTGTATGATTTGGCTTTGAGTAAATCTTTAAAGATGAAATCTATTCAAAAACTGGTGATCGATGAGGTTGATGTAATGTTAGATTTAGGGTTTCGTTTTCAATTGATGAATATTTTTGAGACGCTTCCAGATCGTAGACAAAATATTATGTTTTCTGCAACAATGACTGAAGATGTAGATGCTTTAATTACCGATTATTTTATTGCGCCAGCCAAAGTTTCTATTGCTGTTAGTGGTACTCCTCTAGATAATATTTCTCAGGAATGTTTTGAAGTCGCAAACTTTTATACCAAGGCTAATTTGTTGATTCATTTATTAGAAGATAAAGAAAACTTTAGTAAAGTGTTGGTTTTTGTTTCTAATAAAAAGAGTGCAGATAGATTGTTTTTAAAATTAGATGAAATTTATAATGATGAATTATGTGTAATTCACTCAAACAAAACTCAAAATTATAGAATTAGATCTATCAATCAGTTTGATGAAGGTGAGAATAGAATTTTGGTCGCTACAGATGTAATGGCTCGTGGATTAGATTTAGATGAAATTAGTCATGTTATAAACTTTGATACGCCAAATTTCCCTGAAAACTACATGCACAGAATAGGAAGAACAGGTAGAGCAGAGCATGAAGGAAAATCAATACTTTTTTACACTGAAGCAGAAATTCAAGACAAGGAAGCGATTGAAGAATTGATGAAGGTTAAAATTCCAAAGACAGATTTCCCAGATACTGTAGAAATTTCTGATGAATTAACGCCAGAAGAACGCCCAAAAGAAATTGAAATAGACAATCCTCATAAAAGGAATGTTGAAGAAGTAGGAACAGCGTTTCATGAAAAAAGCGAAAAGAATAGTCAGACCAATCAAGGAGGTTCTTACAGAAGAGAAATAGCAAAAAAGTACAAGAAACCGAGAACTCGAGGAGACAAGAATTATAATAAGCGAAACAAAAAATAAATTAGAGATGCTTCATCGTTTAACTCCACAAGAACTTCACAATCTTGGTATGAACATCATCGGAGAACAATTGAAAGAAAAGGGATATGAGTTTGTGGCTATCAATAGCCAATTAAAAAAGCATCCACAATTCGTATTGTTTAAAAAAGGAGAACCTACCATTTTTGTGTTGGTCAAAGTGTCCAATAATATTCAACAGCCAGAATCTTATGATGTTATTTGGATGGAAGCATTTAAACAACATGCGCTAAAACAAAACGCCAAAGTTTGGTTTGCAGCAATAGGATTGGCAAATGCTGAGAGTGTTGAGTTGCCTGTTTTTAAAGACCAACCTTATTATGTTGCTTTTGATGATTTCGAAAAAATTATCGAGTAATTATTATTTATTTAATAAAAAATAAAAAGCCTTTCAAAATTATTTTGAAAGGCTTTTTAAATAAATAATAAAACTATTTATTCAGGTTTTTGTTCTAAAATATCAAAGAACTCTTCCAGTTTTGGTAAAATAACAATTCTTGTTCTTCTGTTTGTTGCTCTTCCTTCTGGAGTATCATTCGTTTCAATAGGAACATATTCACTTCTTCCTGCAGCAATTAAACGCTTAGGATCTATATCGAAATCATTCTGTAAAACTCTCACGACAGCCGTTGCTCTACTTGTGCTTAAGTCCCAATTGTCTTTTATTGTAGCATTAGAAATAGATACATTGTCAGTATAACCTTCAACCTGTACTTCCATTTCTGGTCTAGATGAAATTACTTTTGCAACTTTTCCTAAAACTTCTTTTGCTTTTTCAGATACTGATGCGCTTCCGCTTTTAAATAATAACTTATCTGCAATAGAAATGTAAACAACTGTTTTTTCAACTTCTATTTGGATGTCTTTATCTTGTATTCCATCTGCCAATTCTTTGGTTAAATGATATTTGATTGCCAAATTGATAGAATCTTTTTGAGTCATTGCTTCACGAATACCATTGATATATTTGTCTTTTTCACTCAATTGTGAAATAATACTTTTTATATTTTCTGATGATGATTGGGTAAGGACAGTTAAATTTTCAACATATTTTAAAGCTGTTTTTTTGTCTTCTTTTAAAGATGCAACTTGATCTCTCATCGCGGCTACTTTGTTAGAATTTCTGTCTTTTTCAATCAAACATTCTTGTAAACTAGCTTTAACATTTACTAGTTCTTTTTTAGTCGATTTGTAATTTCCTTCTAAATCTACATATTGTTTTTTAGACACACATGAAGATAAGAAAAGTGTAATTAGCGTTAGTAAAATTAGTTTTTTCATGAAATGATGTTTTTAGAGTTGTACAAATGTATTAAAAAACCGTCATCTAATACAAGTTTGTGAGGTTTTAAGATTCTTTTAACAAATAAAATAATGTAATTTTGTTTTATTGAGCAAATCACAATATTTAGATGAGATATTTTTTCATATTCATAATTCCATTATTCATAATCTCATGTAAACAAGAGCCAGAAGTTTATCAGAAATTGCAAGGAAATGCATTTGGTACAACTTTCGATATTATTTATGAAGATTCTGAAAATCGTGACTTTTCAAAATCAATAGATAGTCTTATTTATGTTGTGAATAAATCAATATCAACATATGTATACACTTCAGATATTTCTAAAATAAACAGAGGAGACTCAACGATTGTTATTGATGAAATGTTTGTAGAAGTTTTTAAAAAATCGAATAGAATATTTAATGAAACAGAAGGTTTATTTGATCCAACCGTTGGAATTTTAGTAAACGCTTGGGGTTTTGGTCCTGAAAAAGCCATAGAAAATTTAGATTCTATTAAGATAAATCAATTAATGAAGTTTGTTGGTTTTGATAAAGTAAAACTTCAAAATAGAAAGATTATAAAAGGAGATCCAAAAATATATTTTGATTTTAATGCCATTGGAAAGGGGTATGGTGTTGATGTTATTGGTCGGTTTATAGAAAGTAAAAATTGCGCAAATTATCGTATTGAACTTGGTGGTGAAATTAGAACAAAAGGTGTTGATCCAAATGGAAAATTCTGGCGTATTTGGCTAGAAGAGCCAAACACAGACGGAACGAGAACTATTAATAAATATGTGCTGCTAGAGAATGAATCTATGGCTAGTTCTGGGAATTACCGTAAGTTTAAAATTGATGCTAATGGAAATAAATATGTCCACACAATCAATACTAAAACAGGAATGGCAATAGAAAGTACTCTATTAGCTGCGACTGTTATTTCAAAAGTAGATTGTGCCGATGTTGACGGTTATGCTACTGCGTTTATGGCAATGGGTTTTGAGAAAACTATTGAATTTTTAAAATTACAGCCAGAATTAAAGGTGTATTTGATTTATGTAAATAAAAGCGGAGAAATAGAAACCTATAAAACTAAAGGCTTACTTATAACAGACAGGTAAAATCTCACCTTTTGTTAAACAATATTTTGTGATTTCGTTTGCTGATAATTTTTTTGAGTAATCAATTTCATTGACGTTAAATCCGATTGAACGCAATTTGTCAAAATAATCTCTTCCATAAATTCGAACATGATCATATTGTCCAAATATTTTTGCTCTTTCTTTTCTGTCAGTTATAGAATTGTCTTCAAAAGTAGTTTTTCGATTTAAATCTTGCGGAATTTGAAAGATTCCCATTCCACCTTTTTTTAAGACTCTATATAATTCTTGCATTGCTTTTGTGTCATCAGAAATGTGCTCTAATACATGATTGCAAAAAATAAGATCATAGGAGTTGTCTTCAAACGGAAGATTGCAAATATCTGCTTTTACATCTGCTAAAGGAGAGTTTAAGTCAGTCGTTGTATAATCTAGATTCTTCATTTTTCTAAAACGCTTGAAAAACGCTTGTTCAGGTGCAAAATGTAGCACCTTTTTATCAGTAGTAAAAAAATCGGTTTCATTTTTCAAAAATAACCACAAAAGACGATGACGCTCTAACGAAAGGGTAGAAGGCGACAATACATTTGGTCTTTGAACCTCATAACCATACGGTAAAAATTTACGAAAACTTTTACCGTCAATTGGATCGGTATAGTTTTTTCCTTTCAAATAAATTGCAATAATTGGTTTTACCCAATAACTTAACTTTATTAAAATAGGTCGTGGAATTGTATTAAGTATGATTTTGAATAAATTCATTTTAAACTGTTGATGAAATTATTTCGTTCGTAATTTTTAAATGATGTTGAGTGTGTAGTCTTAAAAATTTTATGGTTTGCTTTAAATTTAAAACTCCAAAAATTGGATGCTTGAAATTACTATTTTCAGGAAGGGTTTCTATTTCTAACAACTGTTTTTTTACAAGTGTAAATTGACTTAAAAGAATAGATTCATCAATGTCCTCATTTGAATATGTGATTCTTGGCGCTTTTGCTTTTCCACGTGGAA
>CAJXUO010000045.1 GCA_913061425.1 uncultured Lutibacter sp. | reverse complement strand
ATGTAGAGAGGTCTCGTGGGCTCGGAGATGTGTATAAGAGACAGCTTTTACTTACGGCTATTTTATTAGTAGGATGTAACAATACTAAAAAAACAGATGGTGAAGCTCACGCTTCAATGATTGAAGCCTCTCAAAACGGAAGTTTAAAACAACAGCAGTCAACACCTCATATTTTAATTGTTAATTATAACCTCAAAGAAATGAGTATTGAGCAGCATAACGAATTAGGATCAAATGTTGCACCAAATTTTACCCCTGAAAAAATTGAGGGACTCATAGGTAAATCATTTATTGGAAATACTGATACAGGCGTTTATGGAGGCGCTTACCAGTTTAGCTCAAAAGAATCAGCTGAAAAATACATAACTTCAGAGTTTTGGTTAGGAATAGAGGCACATCCAAATTTAGTTAACTTTACAAAGGAAATTTATAGTGTTCCGCCATTCTCAAACAAATCAAACGGTATATGGGCAAATCGGAAAACATCATCCAACCCAGAAGATGCCAAGGGAATGCACTTGCTAGTTGTTAAATATAACTTGAAGGATATGACCCTTGATCAACACTATCAATTAGGGGTTGATGTGGCACCAAATTTTACTTCTGAAAAAATTGATGGTTTGATCGGAAAATCCTTCATTGGAAATACCGACACTGGAATATTTGGAGGAGTATACCATTTCAAAAGTAAGGAGGCAATCGATAATTATTTGAACTCCGAATTTTGGCAAGGTATTGAGGGCCATCCTAACCTAGTAAATTTTACAAAAGAGATTTATGGCGTAGCTCCAATTTCAACAATTTCGAATGGAATTCCAATGCTATAAACATCTTGTTTAAAAAAGTATTATTAATATGAATATAAAAGACCTACATCTTATAGTGTAGGTCTTTTATATTAATTAAATCCTTTCCAAAATTATTCTTGAAAATAACTTTTTATCCTAGAAGACAATTAGTTGTAAAAGAATCTAAATCTTCATTGAAATAGTGTGATTTAACTCCTGGAGGGTCCAAGGCATTATTCCCTCAAAACTTATATTACAGATAAAATAGGTTTTAATTATTCACAGACATATCAAATTATAATACATAAAAGACGCAATAAACCATTTTATAATTTACTGATTTCTATAAATGAATTAAAGCAAAAATTGGGTATAGATTTTTTTCCTAACTTACTCAATAAATTTAAGACCAAATTAGAGGCTTCTAGTTTTTATGATGGTTGGCATTTTGAATAAAATAAATACAATTAAAGATGAAAAGATTAGAAGGACGAATAGTAATTATCACAGGTGGTGCAAGAGGAATCGGAGAAGGTGTCTGTGACGTATTTTGTAAAGAGGGTGCAACAGTCGCTTTATGGGATGTAATAGACGGACAACCAGTAGTTGATAGAATTACAGCAAACGGAGGTAACATTTTTTATCAAAAAGTAGATGTTACCAACCAAGCATCTGTTGATAATGCAGTGGCTGAAATTATAAATAACTATGGAAAAATTGACGTTTTAATCAACAATGCAGGCGTTATTAAAGATAAATCGTTTTTAAAAATGACTCGCCAAGAATGGGATATCGTTATGGCTGTAAATGTCGATTCATTATTTGTAACTGCCAAAGCAGTTGTGCCACATATGAAGGCTGCAAATTACGGACGAATCATTTCTGCTTCATCCATAAATGCATACCAAGGTGCATTTGGACAAACAAATTATGCTGCAAGTAAAGCTGCCATTGTTGGGTTTACACATTCTTTATGTAGAGAAGTCGGAAAATATAATATTACCGTAAATGCGGTAGCACCTGGTTTTATAAAATCTGAAATGACGGATTCAATGCCAGACGAAATCGTGAAAGCAGGTATTGAAATGATTCCTGTAAAACGAATAGGAACGCCAGAAGACATGGGCTATGCTTATCTTTTCTTAGCGTCTAAAGAAGCTGGTTTTATAAGTGGACATACATTACATGCAAATGGTGGGTCAATGCCTATATAGTAAATTCTGAATTATTTATAAATACTAAAATGATGACTGAAGAGCAATTAACAGACAAAGCATATTCAACAGAAATTCCGAATTTATCCGATTTAAAGACCTACGTAGGTAAAGAGTTGGGTTTATCAGAATGGTTTACCATTACACAAAATCAAATTGATACGTTTGCAAAAACGACAGAAGATGATCAATGGATTCATACAGATCCAGAAATGGCGGCGAAATATTCGCCTTTTAAAAAAACAATTGCTCATGGGTTTTTAGTTCTTTCTTTGGCATCAAAATTCTGCTTTGAAACCTACTCAATTATAGATATTTCTATGGGATTAAATTACGGCTTAGATAAAGTTCGTTTTATAAATCCTGTTTTGGTTGATTCGCAACTTAGAGGTCGTGTTTCACTGCTATCAACAGACGATGTTACTGGAGGTGTTCGATATAAAATGAAAGTAACATTCGAATTAAAAGGGCAAGAAAAACCAGCTTGCGTTGCAGAATTCATTGCACAAGCTTACGCAGATTCTACTAAAAAAACAGCACATTAAAAGAAGACAACTCCGAAAAAAACATTAAACAGTATGATAACCAAAGTTGCAGTTTTACAAGAAATGTATTTAGATCGACCTTATACAACATCAAAACCTCTTAAAATTGAAGAAGTAGTATTAGACGCTCCTGGTTTTAATGAAGTACTCGTTAAAATAAAAGCAGCAGGTTTATGTCACTCAGATTTATCTGTAATAAACGGAAATCGTCCAAGACCTTTGCCAATGGCATTAGGACATGAAGCCGCTGGCGAAGTTATAGAATTAGGCGAAGGTGTTAAAAATTTAAACGTTGGAGATCATGTTGTTTTTGCTTTTTTACCTTCTTGTGGTCATTGTTCTTATTGCCAAACAGGGCGTGCAGCACTTTGCGAACCTGGAGCAGAAGCGAATGGAAATGGCACGCTTTTAGGGGGTCATCAACGAATTCATAAAAACAAAAAATACATTTATCATCATTTAGGAGTTTCTGGTTTTGCAGAACATGCAGTTGCTTCTGTAGATTCTTTAGTGAAAATAGATTCTGATATTCCGTTTGATATTGCCGCTTTATTTGGTTGTGCGGTTTTAACAGGCGTTGGCGCAGTTGTAAATACTGCTCAATTAAAATTTGGAGATAGCATTTTAATTGTAGGACTTGGAGGTGTTGGTTTATCCGCAGTTTTAGGTGCAAAAGCGGCAGGTGCGAGTAAGATTATTGTAGCAGATTTAAACCCTGAAAAGAGAAAAGTAGCCTTGACTTTGGGAGCAAATCACTCTATAGATTCCTCAAAAGAAGGTGCTTTAGAAGAATTGATGAAGTTAACCAATGGAGGCGTTGATGTTTCTGTTGAATTTGCAGGTGCTATTACTGCTTTAGAGTTTGCTTTTCTAGCAACAAAAAGAGGTGGAACAACTGTAACAGCAGCCTTACCACACCCAGATGCACGATTACAGTTATCACCAGTAATGTTGGTCGGTCAAGAAAAAACTTTAAAAGGTTCTTATCTTGGCAGCTGTGTTCCTTCTAGAGATATTCCAGCGTATATTGAGCTTTATAAATCAGGTCGATTAGACGTTGATAAATTAATTTCTCACACATTACATTTAAACGACATTAATGAAGGTTTTGAACGATTAGCAGCAGGTGATGCGCTTCGACAAATTATTATTTTCGACTAATTTACATTAAAATAAAAACAAGATGACAGATGGTAAACCAATTAATCGAGAAGATTATAAATACTTTAATCCGATTACTACACGCTGGATGGACAACGATGTTTTCGGCCATGTAAATAACGTTACTTATTATTCTTATTTTGATACAACAGCAAATCAATATTTAATTGAACAAGCAGATTTCGATATTCATAATGCGCCAATTGTTGGTTTTGTCGTGCATTCTAACTGTAATTATCTATCTTCAATTGCGTATCCAGATAAAATTGAAGCGGGTTTATATGTAAAAAAAATAGGAAATAGTGCTGTCACTTATGGTATTGGAATTTTTAAAAAAGGAGAGAATACGGCTTCTGCTTTTGGCGAATTTGTACATGTTTTTGTAAATAGAGTAGAAAAAAAATCAGTTTCAATTCCTGAAAAAATGAGAATCGCTATGGAAAAATTGTTGCTTCCTTAATTTAGAGGAAACAACAACGGTTCAGTTTTTTTTTAAAAGTCTTTTAGAAAAACTATAATTGCATATCTATTACAATTTTACCTTTCACTTTTCTATTCATCATATATTTCACTATCCGGATTAAATGCCAACCATGCAAAAGCGAAATGATTACTGTGTGGTTCAATTTGTAATTGTTCTCCTTTTAATTGCCCTTCATAACACTGACCTGTTATATCCCATTTAGATTTGGTCTTTGTATCGAAAAATATGTTCTTCCTTTTTTTGAAAATTAATTTTTGATTGTCTAAAACAGAATTAAATACCGTAACCGAACCTATGTCTTTTGAAGTAGAAATATCATTTTCATCTAAAACAGAAACGGTTCCTGATTTATAAAACAAAACAACATCCTTGGTTTTAAAAGTATCGTTAATAACACCTTTTTTAGCAACATTGGTAAAACTATAAACTTTATAAGATCCGTCATGTTCAATATCAACAATACGCTCCATGGCTGGAAGTCTTTTATCTACTTTATCACTGTTGAAAAAATTTTGGAATGGATTTTCTTTTTCATCATATTTCCCATAAGAATTATAACCATAATTCTTTTGCGCATCAAGAAATCCTGTTTTTTTAGATATAATTTCACCCTCTGGATAACGCACAAAAAATTCATAAACCGAAACAATCAAAGAAGGTATTATTGTAAGTTGAACTTCATTATAATCGCCAACAATACCGACTCCCATGAGTTGCTGCCACAAAGTTTCAGTTTTTCTATCCAACATTACCATATCACTGTTTCGCAACATACCAGAAGCTTCAAATTCTAATATTTCTTTTCCTGATGACGTACTTAATTCACGGTTGTACACAATTCCCGAATTACAAAGTGGGCAATAGGTTACCAAAATCGGAATACCTTCAAGCATATCATTAGAAATTTCATGCATGGTTAGTATGTTTAATGGATAGGCTTTTGCAACACCATTAATTTCAATAGCAATTACTAGCTCCTCTTCGAAAAACATTTCTAAACCTTCATTTCTACTAACAAATATTGGATTATCAAGTGTGGGAAAGGACCCTTTTGGCAATACAATTTGAATTTCTGAAAGAGGAATAGAACGGTTAATAGTATCTGTTTTCCATGTAAAAGGAAAATTTTTAGGATTGTTAAATTGCGCCGAAAGAAATGTGATGGTAAATAAAAATAGGATACTTAAAGTCGTTCTTGATCTCATATTTAATACGTTTATTTAAATTCTTTGTCATAAATTACATGCAATTCTTACAAAGAATTTAAATAAACGTATATAAGCAGAGAGATATTACAACATACTATAAAATTAAGGTTGTGAGTTATTTGATTTTTTCGCCCTTTACAAACACACTTTCTATTTGATTATTTCCAAAAGAATAAGGAATAAAACCATATGAATTAATCGGCTTAGTTAAAATAAAATTTGCCAATTTACCTTTGGATATCGACCCAACTTTTGTTTCCAAACCCATTGCGTATGCACCATTAATAGTTGCAGCGTTTATAGCTTCTTCAGGTGTCATTTTCATTTTTATACAAGCAGTAGAAACCACAAAATTCATATTACCAGAAGGTGTCGAACCTGGATTATAATCAGTTGCTAAAGCTAGTGGCAAACCTTCATCAATAATTTTACGCGCTGGTGTGTAAGGAATTCCTAAAAAATAAGAACAACTTGGTAAAGCAACAGGCATCGTAGTTGTGTTTTTCAATGCATTTATGTCCTCAGGATTCATAACTTCAAGATGATCTACTGAGAGCGCATTATATTGAACTCCAACCTGAACTCCCCCAATACTTGTAAACTGATTCACATGAATCTTCGGAATCAATCCGTGTTTTTTTGCGGCTTCTAAAATAGTTTTTGTGTCTTCAACTGAAAAATACCCTTTTTCACAAAATACATCTACAAATTCCGCCAAATTTTCTTTGACGATTTGAGGCATCACCTCATCAATCAACATTGCTAAATATCCTTCTTTGTTATTTTTATAATTTGACGGGACAGCATGAGCACCTAAAAAAGTTGCTTTTATTTCTATTGGATAATTTTCTTTTAATCGTTTTATTACACGCAGCATTTTTAACTCAGACTCATACGTCAATCCATAACCAGATTTAATTTCAACAGCTCCAGTTCCCAAATTCATCACCTCTTCTAATCTAACTTTACTCTGATTATACAATTCATCTTCGGATACTGCTTGCAATTTTTTCGCGGAATTTAAGATTCCACCTCCATTATTGGCAATTTCTTCATATGTCAATCCATTAATACGACCCACAAACTCTCCTTCTCTATTTCCTGCGTATACTATATGAGTGTGAGAATCACACCAAGTTGGCATAATCATTTTACCAGAAGCATCTATTACTTGATTTACTTGGATATCAGACAATTCATCCATCGATCCAAAATCAGAAATAAGTCCATCCTCTACAAGTAAAAAAGCATTCTTTATTGTTGGTAAAACTTTCATGTCTTTTCCAGAAACAAATGCAATTGAATTTTCTCGAACCTGAATTAATTCTTTAATGTTTTTAAATAAAATTTTCATTAGACAATGTTATTAATTATTGTATCATCAACAATTGAAGCAATGGTAACCGTCAAATTTGAACTTCGATTCATTTCTCTCTTTATTGCAAATAACGCTTCTTTATTTCGCGCCCAACTTCTTCTTGCTATTCCGTTATTAACATCATAAAATAACATCGATTTCAATCTTCGCTCCGCTTCTTTTGAACCATCAAGGAGCATTCCGAAACCTCCATTAATAACTTCTCCCCAACCTACTCCACCACCATTATGAATAGACACCCAAGTTGCACCTCTAAAACTATCGCCAATTACATTATGAATAGCCATATCAGCCGTAAATTTACTTCCGTCATAAATATTTGAGGTTTCTCTATACGGAGAATCAGTTCCACTTACATCATGATGATCTCTTCCTAAAACAATGGGTCCAATATGTCCTGTAGCAACCGCATTATTAAATGCTTCAGCTATCTTTGAACGTCCTTCAGCATCAGCATATAAAATTCGTGCTTGAGAGCCTACAACCATTTTATTTTTCTTAGCATCTTTGATCCAAGTTATATTATCTTGCATTTGCAACTGAATTTCTTCTGGTGAACTTTCCATAATCTCTTGTAGAACATTCATTGCAATTTCATCTGTTTTATCTAAATCTTCTGGGTCTCCAGAAGCACATACCCAACGAAATGGCCCAAAACCATAATCAAAACACATAGGTCCTAAAATATCTTGAACGTACGAAGGATATTTAAAATCAATTCCATTTTCAGCCATCACATCTGCTCCAGCTCTTGAAGATTCAAGTAAAAAAGCATTTCCATAATCAAAGAAATAAGTTCCTTTTTTAGTGTGTTTATTAACTACTGCTGCGTGACGTCTTAGCGTTTCTTGAACTTTCTCTTTAAAAACGTCTGGTTCTTCGCGAATCAATCGATTGGACTCCTCATAAGAAATACCTACAGGATAATAACCTCCAGTCCAAGGAATATGCAATGATGTTTGATCAGAACCAACATGGATAAAAATATCTTCTTTATCAAAACGTTCCCAAACATCTACTACGTTACCAATAAATGCTATTGAAACTACTTCATTATTTTCTTTTGCTGAATTAACTCTTATTACTAATTCATCCATTTGATCAATCAAAACATCAACCCAACCTTGTTTATGTCGTTTCGTTGCTGCTTTAGGATTCACTTCTGCACAAATAGTGATACAACCCGCAATATTACCTGCTTTTGGCTGCGCTCCACTCATGCCGCCTAAACCTGCAGTCAAAAATATTTTTCCGGCTGAAGATTCATTCTTAGATAGTATTTTTCTAAACGCATTCATTAAAGTTATCGTGGTTCCATGTACTATTCCTTGAGGTCCAATGTACATAAATGAACCTGCGGTCATTTGA
>CAJXUO010000044.1 GCA_913061425.1 uncultured Lutibacter sp. | reverse complement strand
AAACACTTAAAACTCTTATTGGTGATATAATTGTTGGCTATGAAGAAGCTGAAACAATAGAAAAAATGGTAGGTAAATTGTTGACTGAAAAAGACTTGACAGTTTCTACTGCCGAGAGTTGTACAGGAGGCGCAATCGCAAAATTAATTACATCAATTCCAGGCTCTTCTGCCTATTTTGTTGGGTCAATTATTTCGTATACCAGAACCGTTAAAGAAGCGTTGCTAAATGTATCTTCTGGTGTTATAGATGAATTTAGTGTTGTGAGTTCTCAAGTGGCAGAAGCCATGGCGCTAGGAGTACAGCGAAAACTTAAAACAGATTATGCAATTGCAGTTACTGGAAATGCAGGTCCAACAGCAGATAAAACAGATAAAACTGTAGGTGTAGTTTATATTGCAATTGCCACACCAAGAGGTGTTTATTCAGAAGAATTTTTCTTCGGAAAACTAAGATTAAAAGTAGTAGAAAGATCCGTAAATAAATCATTGGAAATGTTAAGGAAAGAAATTATTAAAAATAGTTAGAATAGTCTTGTCTGTTACTTAAATAATTTCTATTTTTGCACCTCGTTTTGAGATAATAATATAAAACTGTATAGAAATGTCTAGAGTTTGTGAGCTTACAGGAAAAAAAGCAATGGTTGGGAACAATGTTTCTCATGCTTTGAATAGAACTAAAAGAAAATTTAACGCTAATTTAATTACGAAGCGTTTTTATATTCCAGAAGAAGATAAGTGGATGAAATTAAAAATTTCTACATCTGCTTTAAAGAATATTAATAAATTAGGAATTTCTGCTGTGCTTAAAGAAGCAAGAGCAAAAGGATTTTTAGCTAATTAATTTCCTAACAATAAAAGTATAATAAGATGGCAAAGAGTAAAGGGAATAGAATCCAAGTAATATTAGAATGTACTGAGCATAAGACGTCTGGTAAGCCTGGAACTTCAAGATATATAACAACAAAAAACAAAAAGAACACTCCTGATAGATTAGAGGTTAAGAAATTTAACGCAATCTTGAAGAAAATGACTGTTCATAAAGAGATTAAATAAGAAACGTTATGGCAAAGAAAGCAGTAGCATCGTTACAAACAGGTTCAAAAAGATTATCAAAAGCAATCAATATGGTAAGATCTCCAAAAACAGGAGCTTATACATTTGTTGAAGCAATTATGGATCCTAAACAAGTGGATGCCTTTTTTAATAAAAAGTAAATTTCACTTTATAATATATCTAAAACTACTTTCAAATCGAAAGTAGTTTTTTTTGTTTTATATTTGTTTTTTGTGCCAAATGGCCATGAAAATTGTGTTGGTTCAGTTTTTGAAGACACTTAAGTAATGAGTAGTGACAAAATGTTGAATAATTACAAATTAAAAGATGAGTTTATTTAAAAGAATATTTTCTAAAGAAAAAAAAGAAACCTTAGATAAAGGTTTAGAGAAAACCAACACTTCTTTTTTATCAAAATTATCAAAAGTCGTTGCTGGAAAATCTAGAGTAGATGCCAATGTTTTAGATAATTTAGAAGAAGTATTAATTTCTTCAGATGTTGGAGTAGAGACTACACTTAAAATAATAGATAGAATTGAAGCAAGAGTTGCAAAGGATAAGTATTTAGGAACGGATGAATTGAACACCATTCTACGTGAAGAAATTTCTGGATTATTGGCCGAAACAAATGTTGGGAATGAAACGGAGTTTGCAATACCAACAGATAAAAAACCATATGTTTTAATGGTTGTTGGAGTCAATGGAGTTGGTAAAACAACAACAATAGGTAAACTAGCATCACAATTTAAAAACTCTGGATTGAAAGTAGTTTTAGGTGCTGCCGATACTTTTAGAGCAGCAGCAATTGATCAATTACAAGTTTGGGCAGATAGAGTAGATGTACCGTTGGTAAGACAAGATATGGGTTCTGACCCTGCGTCTGTTGCATTTGACACATTAGAATCTGGAGTTGCACAAGGTGCAGATGTTATTATCATAGATACTGCAGGAAGATTACATAATAAGGTGAATTTAATGAACGAGTTGACCAAAATTAAACGTGTAATGCAAAAAGTTGTTGGCGATGCGCCACACGACGTTTTATTGGTTTTAGATGGTAGTACAGGTCAAAACGCATTTGAGCAAGTAAAACAGTTTAGTAAAGCAACTGAGGTTACTTCATTGGCAGTTACTAAATTAGATGGTACAGCAAAAGGTGGAGTTGTGATTGGTATTTCTGACCAATTTCAAATTCCTGTAAAATATATTGGAATTGGTGAAGGGATAGACGATCTTCAAGTGTTTAATAAAGTGGAATTTGTAGATTCTTTTTTTAAATAGGAGCTTAATATTTTTCCTTAAATATACGTATTGAGTATTGTGTAATTTTATTTATCGGTAAGATAAAGTTTGTTTTAATAAACGATATCGTGCGATATGTAAAGTTAGTGATATAAAAATTCACAGTCAATAGTTTTTTATTTTTTGTAATTTTAGGCTTCTAAAATCAAAATGATGAAAATCAAACTGCTACTACTCGTTGCCTTAGCCTTATTTTCTTGTAAAAAAGAAACACAATCTACACATTCAGATGACACAAGTGCTATCAGCGTGAAAGATGTCGAATTTAAAGTATTGGATTCTCATTATATTGACAATGACGATTTGTGGAAACCGTTTGAAAAATATTGGGAGAGTTTCACTGAACAAGAGTATTTGGAGTTGAAACCATATATCATAGAACAAGATATTCCAACGATTCAAGAACGTATTTATGCTGGCAAACTGTCTTATGAAAAACTAACGCTGTTCTATCTCTACAGAATCAAAAAGCACGATAGAATGAACGAATTGTCACTTAATTCTGTCATTGCATTGAATTCAAGCGTAGTGGAACAAGCTAAAGAAAAAGACCATCAGTTAAAAAACAGCATGAGAAAGCATCCTATTTTTGGAATGCCTATTCTTTTAAAAGACAATATCAACGCTTCAGGAATGCCTACAACTGCAGGAGCAATAGCAATGACTGACAATACAACTTCAGATGCTTTTATTGTGACTCAACTAAAGCAAAATGGCGCTCTGATTCTTGGAAAGACCAATCTAAGTGAATGGGCTTATTTTTTCTGTGGTGAATGTCCAAGTGGTTATAGTGCAGTAGGCGGGCAGACCTTAAATCCGTACGGAAGAAAAGTATTTGATACAGGGGGATCAAGTTCTGGAAGTGGTGTTGTAAGTGCAGTAAACTTTGCTGTAGGAACTGTTGGTTCAGAAACTGCAGGATCAATTTTATCACCAGCAGCAGCAAATTCTGTAGTTGGTTTAAAACCAACTGTAGGGTTGTTAAGTAGAACAGGGATTGTGCCAATTTCTAGCACATTAGATACTCCAGGGCCTATCACTAGAAATGTGATTGACAATGCAATTTTATTGGATGCGATGTCTGGATTGGATGCGGAAGATGCGCTGTCTTTTGTTTCTAAAATTGAAGTAAATTATTACAAGCGATTTGATGAAATTGGAACTGTAAGATTTGGAGTTTTTAAAGAATTATTAAAAGATACATTGTATTTAAATGCTATAGAGAGTATAAAAGAATTGGGAGCAGAAATTGTAGAAATAGAAACTGTTGAGCGAAATCTTAACGGATTTTTGACTTTGTTGAATATTGAGATGCGAAATGATTTGCCTAAATATTTAAAGAATAATACTTCCGATAAAATAAGTTTATCTTCTGTTCAAGATGTGATTGATTTCAATAAAAAAGATTCAGTTACAACGATGCCTTACGGTCAATCCTTGTTTTACGGAATTGTTGGAGATACAACATCTGAAGAAGAATTTAAAAAAATAAAGGAGTCGTTGCATGAGAATGGTAAGAAGTTTTTTGATACACATATCGACACTCATAATCTAGATGGAATCATTTCAATTAACAATTATCATGCAGCGGTTGCTGCTGTTGCAATATATCCTGCACTTACAGTTCCTATGGGATATACAGCAGATGGTAAACCTGAAGGATTGACGTTTATTACTTCAAAAACAGAAAAGGAATTACTAGAATGGGCAATGATTTATGAACAAGCCTCAAAAATGAGAACCGTTCCAAAGAACTATTAACGAGAGTTCTTTTTTAGGATTAAACCTTTGTTGAGGTTTGTAGTCTAAATTTTGAAACTAATGTATATATATGAAACACCTAACTTTAATTGCTCTTGTATTCGTATTAATTTCTTGTAGTAGTGATATAGATACAGTAGTTGACACAACGGATGATACTCCTATTCCAACACAATCAAGTCCAAATGTTTTATTGATTATTGCGGATGATATGGGTTTAGATGCTTCTCCTGGATATAACCTAGGAAGTGTAAAGCCAAACATGCCAAATTTGCAAAATATGATAAATACAGGTCTGCGCTTTAATAATTTATGGTCGTATCCAACGTGTACACCAACTCGATCAAGTATGCTTACAGGTAAATATGGATTTAGAACAAATGTTACACAAGTAGGTGATGTATTATCTACTTCAGAAACTTCATTACAAAAATATATAAATAACAATACTGGAAACACATATAGCACTGCTGTAATCGGTAAATGGCACGTTTCTACAGATCCAAGTCATCCTACAAATATGGGAATTGATTATTATGCAGGTTTAATAAATGGAGGAGTACAATCTTATTGGAATTGGAATTTCACTGAAAATGGTCAAACGAGTTCATCATCAGAATATACTACAACTAAATTTACGGATTTAGCCATAGATTGGTTAGATGATCAAACAAAACCTTGGTTTTTATGGTTGGCATATAATGCACCACATACACCATTTCATTTACCACCAAACGAGCTACATTCACAAGGTGCTTTACCTACAGACGATGCAAGTATTGATGCAAATCCACTTCCGTATTATATGGCAATGTTAGAGGCTATGGATTCAGAAATGGGAAGATTGTTGAGTTCTATGACACAAGAAGAAAAAGACAATACCGTAATTATTTTTATTGGTGATAATGGTACGCCAAATCAAGTAGTCCAAGAGTATAGTAGTTTTAGAGCAAAAGGAAGTGTATATCAAGGAGGCGTTAATGTACCTATGATTGTTTCTGGGTTAGACGTTAATAGAATAAATGATACAGAAGATGCTTTGGTTCATACAGCAGATTTATTTGCTACAATCTCTGAAATAACTGGTGCTGGTGGTTCTTCAATTAATGATAGTCAGAGTTTTATGCCTTTATTGACTGATGCAAATGCTACAAAAAGAGAGTATGTATATACAGAAATTGGAAAAGATACAGGAGGTTTTGACTATACAATTCGAAACGCTACTCACAAATATATTTTATTTGATAATGGCTCAGAGGCTCTATATAACTTGGTAAATAACCCTTTAGAGAGTCCGAATTTATTAAATCCATCACAATTACCTTTAAGTGATGTGGATAGCGCAATCAAAGACGAATTAACTACTAAAGTTACTGAGATTCGTCAATAAATTGAGTACTTTTGTGCCCTCAAATTTTATATAATGCGCACAAAATCAGTAAAGAAAAATAAAATCAACGTTGTAACATTAGGTTGTTCAAAGAACGTATATGATTCTGAAATCTTGATGGGACAATTACAAGCCAATGGTAAAGACGTTGTTCATGAAGAAGAAGGAAACATTGTTGTTATAAATACGTGTGGATTTATTGATAATGCAAAAGAAGAAAGTGTAAATACTATTTTAGATTTTGTTCAGAAAAAACAAGATGGTGAAGTAGATAAAGTCTTTGTAACAGGTTGTTTGAGTGAGCGTTATAAGCCAGATTTACTAAAGGAAATTCCAGATGTTGATCAATATTTTGGAACTACAGAATTACCAAGTTTATTGAAAGTTTTAGGTGCCGATTATAAGCATGAATTGATTGGTGAGCGTTTAACAACAACTCCAAAAAATTACGCATATCTTAAAATTGCTGAAGGTTGTGATAGACCTTGTAGTTTTTGTGCAATTCCATTGATGAGAGGAAAACATAGGTCAACACCTATTGAAGATATTATTATTGAAGCAAAGAAATTGGCTGCCAAAGGAGTAAAAGAATTGATTTTAATTGCTCAGGATTTAACATATTATGGGTTAGATTTATATAAAAAGAGAAATCTTGCTGAGTTATTGAGAGAATTAGTGAAAGTAGAAGGTGTAGAATGGATTCGTTTGCATTACGCATTTCCAACTGGTTTCCCAATGGATGTTTTGGAAGTAATGAAAAACGAGCCAAAAATATGTAACTATATAGATATTCCGTTGCAACATATTTCTGATTCGATATTAAAAAGTATGCGTCGTGGAACAACACAAGCAAAGACTACAAAGTTACTTCATGATTTTAGGGTTGCAGTTCCTGAAATGGCAATTAGAACTACATTAATTGTTGGGTATCCAGGAGAAACAGAAGCAGATTTTAAAACCTTGAAAGATTGGGTTGCCGAAATGCGTTTTGATCGTTTAGGTTGTTTCGCTTATTCGCATGAAGAAAATACACATGCATATAATTTAACTGATGATGTTCCTCAAGACGTGAAACAGCAAAGAGTTAATGAAATAATGGAATTACAATCTCAGATTTCTTGGGAAATGAATCAAGAAAAGATTGGAAAGACTTTTAAAGTTGTAATTGATAGAAAAGAAGGTGCTAATTTTATTGGTCGTACAGAATTTGATTCTCCAGATGTTGATAATGAAGTTTTAATAAATGCAGAAAACACGTATCTTAAAACGGGTGAATATGCAACTGTAAAAATTACCGAAGCTGCAGATTATGATTTATACGCTGAGGTTATAACAGAATAATATGTCTCAAGAACAACCAAACAATCCTTTACATGGAATCAAATTAGCAGATGTACTACAATTTTTAGTATCAGAATTTGGTTGGGAAGAACTGAGTGATGAAGTGAATATCAATTGTTTTAAAACCAATCCTTCTATAAATTCTAGTTTAAAATTTTTACGTCGTACACCTTGGGCTAGAGATAAGGTTGAGAAATTGTATTTACAGACAAAAAAGGATTAGTTCTTAAAGCATTTCCCACTCATTAAACCGTTACCCTTTAATTAATCTAGTGTGTTTCAGTTTGACACGTTTTATTTCTTAAAAATATAATTTTGCCTTTTAGGGTTTGTATTTATTTCTGAAACTTCAGAATTGTCTGTTAGATAATATTTTTTATAACCCAAAGATTTTAAATATGGAACGATTTGTTTCAGTTCTATATCAGTCAAAATCTCAATCAAAAGAATTGGGTTTAGGTTCGTTAAAACTGTTTTCATTCCATTTAAAGCGCTGAATTCATTTCCTTCTATATCAATTTTTATAAAGTCAATTACATCAATTTTATTTTTAGTAACGTATGAATCTAGCGTTATTACAGTTGTTCTTTCTTTTGTTGAATAATAGGTTTCATTCATAGAAACCATGCCGAAGTTTTTTTCTTTTTCATTATAATAAAGAGTCGTATTCTCAATTGTATCACCAATGGCAACTTGTTCAAGTTTAATATTCGTAAATCCGTTTAGACTAATATTTGTATGAAATGAATCGTAATTTTTAGAGAATGGTTCAAAGCTTATAACGCTGCCTTTATTGCCAACCAATTTTGAAGCTGTCAATGAAAACAAACCGATATTTGCTCCAATATCTACAAAAACACTACCTTTTTTAACTCTTTTTTTTAGAAAGTCTAATTCAATTTTCTCATATTTATTTAAAAAGTATAAGTTTTGTTGTATCCAATCATCAATATGTAATTTGAATTTTATAGCATCAATATTTACTAATTGTATTACGTTTTTAAATAGATCTGTTGGTTTGAAGATGTATGTGTAAAATGCGAAATAGTATTTTTTGAAAAGAGGAATCGTAAATAAAAATCTAAATGATTTTGCAATTAATGTTCTGAAAAAGAGAATCAAGATGAGTGTGTTTAGTTAAACTTCTAAATTGAGCATAAATATGATATGTCACAAGTTAATTCATTTTTTTCGTTAAATATCTGTTAGAATTGAATCTTTAAACCGACAGCACTATTAATTTTAGTATTTTTATAGAAAATTAATAATCAGTGATCAAAGTTTCAGCGATTCCATTTCAAAAGACAGGTTTTTTTTCAAAAACTATTTGTGATTATTTAGAAGAAAAAAATTCTATATCAGATTTTTATTCTAACCCTTCAAGTATTGAAGGTTTTAAAAATCAGATTGATATAAAACGATTGTCTGTCTCTTATACACATCTGACGCTGCCGACGAATAGAGAGGTG